>JAMCWJ010000022.1 GCA_023475105.1 Nitrospirota bacterium | reverse complement strand
TTTCAGACATAGTCGGCCCTTATCGGCAGTTCCCTGTGGCCCCTGTCGAGAAGGACCGCGCGCTGTATCTGGGCGGGCCTGCCGAAATCCATGAGCGCGTCCATCGCCGCCCGTATCGAGCGGCCGGTAAAGAGCACGTCGTCCACAAGAATAATCTTCTTGTCCGTAAGATCCCAGGGAATCGCGGTCTCCCTGACGACGGGGTGTTCCTTTCTCATGCCGAGGTCGTCACGGTACAGGGAGATGTCGAGAGAGCCGACAGGGATGTCCGCGCCTTCGATCGCCGCTATCTTCCCCGAAAGCCTTTTCGCGAGATGCACGCCTCCGCGCTGTATCCCGACGATGTACAGGTTCTCGACCCCCTTGTTCTTCTCGATGATCTCGTGGGCCATGCGCGAGAGTATCCTGTCGATATCTTTCTTGTTAAGAAGTTCCTTTGTCATTACGGGCATAAAAAAACCCTTCCCATGGTCATGGGAAAGGCTCATTCAATGTCGTGTTTCAGCTTGGGCTCCTTTGCCTTCACAGCCTCGCAGGGCTGTTTTAAAGGCAACTATATTAAAGCATATCGCTCACTGCGCTGTCAACATTTCGGCCTTGCCGGTAGTGCAAATTACCGGCCGGAACGAATGCAAGATAACCTTACACCTGGATTCCCGCCTGCGCGGGAATGACGACAAAAGGTCCACGGGGAAAGAGGAGATCTTGAGATAGGTTCCATAAAGAAACTATTTGAGGGAGACAGGCATGCTGAAAAATCCTTTTATAGCGAAACCGCCAACGGCATCCATATCATGAGGCGGTTGGAGCTGAACGGCGCCACAGGTGAATTCAAGATTAAGGTCTGTCTTTCAATATCAGATCGCATTATAAAAGGTTTTGATGCGTGCGGTCTCCTTTCCGGTTCACACAAATCCACATCTCGTCTGCGTGAGGATGCATTCGACCGGTTTCAGCGGCTCTCAATCCCGCGAGGGTGTACCCGCCTCCGGAGTCCCGCAGGACCTCAGCTCCGCCTTCAGGAATTCCCGGTTCAGTTTTGCGATGAACTTCACCTTGATCCCTTTCGGGCACACCGCCTGGCATTCGTAGTGGTTGCTGCAATTGCCGAAGCCTTCCTTCAGCATCGCCTCGGTCATCACGCATACCCTCTGCGCCGCCTCGGCCCTTCCCTGCGGGAGCTGGGCAAGGTGCGCCACCTTTGCCGCGGCAAAGAGCATGGCGGAACCGTTCGGACAGGCGGCGACACATGCCCCGCAGCCGATGCATTCCGCGGCGTCCATCGCAGTGTCGGCATCATGCTTCGGGATGAGTACCGCGTTCGCATCGGGAACACCTCCCGTGTGGACCGACATATACCCTCCGGACTGTATGATGCGGTCGAGTGAGGTCCGGTCGACGATGAGGTCCTTTATCACCGGAAAGGCCCTCGCGCGCCAGGGCTCTATATACAGCGCATCTCCGTCCCTGAAGTGCCTCATGTGGAGCTGGCAGATGGTCGTCCTCTCCCGGGGCCCGTGGGGGACACCATTGACGACCTGAGAACACATGCCGCAGATGCCTTCGCGGCAGTCGTGGTCAAAGGCTATCGGGTTTTTGCCGTCCTTGATCAGGTCCTCGTTCACGACGTCGAGCATCTCGAGGAAGGACATATCGGGGCTTATGTCCTTCGCCTGGTACTCTTCCAGCCCGCCCTGCGCACCGGGACCTTTCTGCCGCCAGACAAAAAGTGTCAGATTCATTATTTGTAACTCCTCACCGCAAGCTGGACGTTCTCGAACAGGAGCGGCTCGGTGTGGAGTTCCGGCTCCGCCTCGGGACCTTTGTACTCCCACGCGGCGACATAGCAGAAGTTTTCATCGTCGCGCTTCGCCTCGCCTTCGGCGGTCTGGTACTCCACGCGGAAATGGCCCCCGCAGGATTCGTTGCGGTGCAAGGCGTCCCTTATCATGAGTTCTGCAAACTCGATGAAGTCCGCAACGCGGCCCGCCTTCTCGAGTTCCTGGTTCAGTTCCTCTTCCCCGCCGGGCACCCTCACGTTTTTCCAGAACTCGGCGCGAAGTTCGGAGATCTGTTTGAGCGCCCCTGCAAGACTCTCCCTGCTGCGGATCATCCCTACATTTTCCCACATGACGCTGCCGAGTTCACGGTGAAACTCATTCACCGTCCTCTTCCCTTTTATCGACAGAAGCCTCCCGACAAACGCCTTGCACTCCTCGACGGACTTCAGGAACTCGGGGTGGCCCCGGACGACCTTACCGGGTTTTATCCGCGCGAGATAGTCCGCGATCGTGTAAGGAATAATGAAGTATCCGTCGGCGAGACCCTGCATCAGTGCGCTCGCGCCGAGCCTGTTAGCGCCATGGTCGGAAAAGTTCGCCTCGCCGAGAACGAAAAGTCCCGGGATAGTGCTCTGAAGGTTATAGTCGACCCAGAGCCCGCCCATCGCGTAATGGGGTGCGGGATAGATGCGCATGGGCCGTTCATAGGCATTCTCTGCGGTTATCCTTTCGTACATCTCGAAAAGGTTGCCGTACCGCTCGCGTATCGTACCTTCCCCGAGGCGGGCGATCGCATCGGCGAAATCGAGGTAGACGCCGCGGCCGCCCGGTCCCACTCCATGCCCCTCATCGCAGACCTCTTTCGCGGCGCGGGACGAGATGTCGCGCGGCGCGAGGTTGCCGAAACTCGGATACTTCCGCTCCAGGTAGTAGTCCCTTTCCTCTTCCGGTATCTCGCGGGGGAGGCGCCTGTCTCCCCGTATCCTCGGCACCCAGACTCTTCCGTCGTTCCTGAGCGACTCGGACATAAGGGTGAGCTTCGACTGATGCTCACCCGTCACCGGGATGCAGGTCGGATGGATCTGGGTGTAAGCACGGGTTCGCAAAAACGCCCCCTTTTTGTATGCCCGGTACGCCGCGGTCACATTACCGCCCATGGAGTTCGTCGAAAGGTAGAAGACGTTCATATAGCCGCCTGTACAGAGGCAGACCGCATCGCCGCCAACGCTCCTGATCTCACCCGTCACGAGGTCACGGACCGTGATGCCCTTCGCCTCGCCGTCGACAACCACGAGATCGAGCATCTCCGTTCGGGGACGGAGCGTCACGGTTCCCTCCTTCACCTGGCGGGAGAGGGCCGAGTACGCCCCGAGGAGCAGCTGCTGGCCCGTCTGTCCCCTCGCGTAAAACGTGCGCGAGACCTGGGCCCCGCCGAAGGAGCGGTTCACGAGATACCCCGCGTAGTCCCGGGCAAACGGGACCCCCTGGGCCACGCACTGATCGATAATGCAGCCGCTCACCTCCGCAAGCCGGTAGACGTTCGCTTCGCGCGACCTGAAATCGCCCCCTTTGATCGTGTCGTGAAAAAGCCTGAAGACGCTGTCGCCGTCGTTCGGGTAGTTCTTGGCCGCGTTGATGCCTCCCTGGGCCGCGATGCTGTGGGCGCGGCGCGCGCTGTCCTGGTAACAGATGGCCTCGACAGTGTACCCGAGTTCCCCCAGGGTCGCTGCTGCGGATGCGCCCGCCAAGCCGGTGCCGACGACGATGATCCTGTATTTCCGTTTGTTCACAGGGCTGACCAGCTTCATTTCATGCCGGTGCCTCTCCCACTTTTCGGAAAGAGAGCCCGGAGGACATCTTCCGTCGAGAATCACCGCAGTTTCCCCCTTGCCTCTGCCGTTTCTGCCTTTTTCACCGGCGTCACATCTTCACCCGAGAATACCCGCGAGGATGACGATCGGAATCGATATATATCCGAAATAAATGAGCAGGGCCGCCAGCCTCCCGCCCTTTCTGATAACGGGAAAAGTCCTGTCGCTGTTCAGCCCCACGGTCTGGAAGGAGCCCTCGATGCTGTGCAGGAGATGAAGCCCGAGCGCGCCCAGGGCGCCGACATAAATAAGGGAGACAAAGAACTTCCGGAAACTGAGCAGGACCATCGTGAAGACGTCGGGACGGCCCAAGGCATCCGGATGCCGACTCGCCGAGATCCCGGGATTGGTGACCTGAAAGGTGAAATGCAGGAGGTGGTAGACGATAAACGCTCCTATCAGAAGGCCCGTCCAGATCATAGTTATCGAGGAGAAGGTGGACTCGATGTGTTTTCTTACCGCGTAGGCCTCGGGTTTCGCGGCCCTGTTCTCCAGGGTCAGCTGAATGCCGTAGAAGACATGCAGAATAAACATCGCGACCAGTATCAGGCGGAAGGCCCAGAGGAGAGGACCCAGGCTGCGGAGCGCCCTAGCATAGGCATTGATGCCGTCGGGACCGGAATAGATCGTCGTATTCCCCAGGAGATGCACCACCACGAAAACGAGCAGCACAGTCCCGCTCACCGCCATGACCAGTTTTCTTCCTACGGTACTTTTCAGGAAATGCATATTTCTATTTTACTAGAGAACGAAACATTCGTCACTCTTTCTGCCGTAGCCGAGGGCAAATCCCTCATCGTCTTAGGCCTCCTTTCCTCCGCCACGGCCTGCGGGAGAGATAGCCCTCCGTCGCAAGGATCCCTCCGAGATTGTCCAAAGGGTGGCCCCACCTCCGGTCTGCCCCATCCCTGAAGACCACGGCGCGACTGCCTCACTTCGCGGGGCAACGCTCCTTTCTTTCCTGTTTCATTGCCTGGCCGCAATCGGCACGTATTTCTTATCTTCCTCACCGATATAATTGGCGGAAGGCCGGATGATCTTGTTGTCGAGCCGCTGCTCGATGATGTGAGCTCCCCACCCGGTGGTTCGTGAGATCACAAAGAGAGGCGTGAACATGGGGGTCGGCACGCCCATCATGTGATACGACACCGCGGAATACCAGTCCAGGTTGGCGAACATGTTCTTTTCGCTCTTCATCACGGCCTCGATGCGGTCGGCAATTTTCATGGGCCGCTTCGTTTGCGCCGCCGTGTTTCGGTCCGCGCAGGGCCCCGATCGCACCGGTGATGGCGGAGTATACGTCGGAGAGCGTTCCGGCGATCACGCGGGCGGTAAAAGTCGACGCGGTGAATTCATGTTCGGCATAGAGGATCAGGGACTGGTCGAGGGCCTTTTCGAGGAGAGGTGAAGGCCTCTTCCGGTGGAGCAGGTGAAGGAAATGGCCTGCAACCGAGTCGTCGTCGGTCTCGACATCGATCCTGTATCCGTTTTGGCTGTAATGCCACCAGTACAGGAGCATCGAGCCGAAGGACGCCACCAGCCGGTCTATCACGTCCCGCCCTGAATGTTCCGGTCCTCTTATTCGGGCAGAACAGTGCCGAGGACGGAGCAGCCCGTACGCAGCACATCCATGGGATAGGCTGCGGCGGGTATATTCTCAAGGACGGTCCTCACCTGCGCAGGGATACCGCGCAGCTGCTTCAGTTTCCTGACGTATTCCTTCAGTTCGGACTGGGTAGGCAATTCGCCGTGGATGAGGAGATGGGCCACCTCTTCGAAGCTCGCGTTCCTCGCAAGGTCCTGAATGTCATAACCCCGGTAATGAAGGTCGTTTCCGGTTCGTCCGACAGTGCACACGGCCGTGTTACCGGCAAGTACGCCGGAAAGGGCAACGGATTTTTTCACCTTCGGCCCGGCATTCTCCATGACGGTTGCGGTTCCTGAGCTCATTGTTTTTCCTCCTTCGAAAAGATTCTGTCAAGCTTTTCCTCGAATGCACGGTAACCGAGGTAATCATACAGCTCCTCTCTCGTCTGCATGAGGCCGACGATTTTCTTCTGCGTACCCTCCGTGCGCAGGGCGTTGTACACGGCAAGGGCCGCCTTGCTCATGGCGCGAAAAGCGGAGAGAGGATAGAGCGCGATCGAGACGTCGGCCTGACGCAGTTCTTCAACGGTGAACAGAGGAGTAGCACCGAACTCGGTGATATTTGCGAGGACCGGCACGTTCACCGCCCTTGCGAATTCCTTGTACATCGAAAGTTCCGTCACCGCCTCGGGGAAGACCATGTCGGCGCCCGCCTCAACGCACGCGCGGGCCCTTTCGATCGCCAGCTGAAGCCCCTCGACTGCAAGGGCATCGGTCCTTGCCATGATGACGAAGCCGGGATCGGTCCGGGCATCCACGGCAGCCTTGATGCGGTCTACCATCTCGTCTTTGCTCACGATCGCCTTTCCCGGCCGATGGCCGCAGCGTTTCGCCTGGACCTGGTCCTCGATATGGACCGCCGCAGCCCCGAATTTGATCATCGATCTGATCGTACGTCCGATATTGAAGGCGCCTCCCCATCCGGTGTCGATATCAACGAGCACCGGAAGCGCTGTGATGTCCGTGATTCGCCGGACATCGGTAAGCACATCATCCAGTGTGCTTATGCCGAGGTCGGGGACGCCTAGGGAACCGGCGGCAACGCCTCCGCCGGAGACGTAAAGGGCCCTGAAGCCCGCGCGCTCGGCGAGGCGAGCCGCATAGGCATTGATCGCCCCGACTACCTGTAACGGTCTTTCTTCACAAACTGCGGCCCGGAAAAGGGCTCCTGCTGAAAATGTCCTCGTCAATAGATCACCTCCCGTAACGCAGTGGTGAATTTGTTTCTTGCAGTCGCAGTTTCGACCTGTCGCTTCACTGGGCTCAAACCGTCATTCACATCTCATGCCAGCTTTGCCCGGCCCGCTGCCGGACAGACCCAAGCTTCATGTTTCCTTGCGCATTCCGACAGAGCAGGCGGGTTTAGAGCTATCGCAGGCTGCCTCGACGCAGCACCGGACGATCTGCAATAATTTGCGTTATCCGCAACTGAATGCATGCAACATTTGTCCAGTGCCTATTTGCAAAGAAGTCTCGACGCCTTCGATCCTGCCTTGCTCCACTGTCTGCCTCCTCCCAAAGAAGAGAGAGTATATAGAGAAAGTATATAAGAAAACGAACAATTCCGCCAGATAACCCTGGAACGACGTTTGCTTCTTACTACAGGAATGATGATTCAGGTGAGAGGCACGATGGAAGAGACCTTTCAGGCTGACAGGAATCGAAATGGACCCTCGCGGTCTTCCTTTCGAAAAGGACAGAGGAAAGTACAGGCCCCAGCTTCTGCGGGGCCGACCTGGGGAGAGGATTTCCTCAGGGATGAAGGAGGGTGAGCTGAATATCCATGACGTTCGTACCGGTGGGACCGGTGATGAAAAGTCCGCCGGCCCTCTCGAAAAAACTATAGGAATCGTTGTTTTCGAGGTATTCTTCGGGGCTGATTCCGAGCCTTCTTGCCCGCGAGACGGTTTCGCCGTCGACAAAGGCTCCTGCCGCATCGGTAGGGCCGTCCGTGCCGTCCGTGCCGGCAGAAAGAAAAGTGATCCCTTGTCTGCCTTCCACTTCGAGGGCAAAGGAAAGGGCAAGCTCCATGTTCCGCCCGCCCTTCCCTTTGCCTTTCACGGTGACCGTCGTCTCGCCGCCTGAGATGAGGCACATTCTCGCACCGGCGTCCTTCCGATCCCTCAGCTCAAGGGCCTGTTTCGCAAGCTGCCTGCCGATAAGGCGAGCCTCGCCCTGCACTTCGGCCGACACGATCCTTGTCTCGAAGCCAAAGTTCTTCGCCGCGGCCCGCGCCGCATCGAGCGACTTCTTGTTGCTTCCCACAATAATGTTCTCGACTTTCCTGAAGACGGGGCTCGACTCCTTCGGCGTTTCCGGGGCGCCCCCTTCCGCCCCTCCTCTCAGCCGGTCCATAATGCTTTTGGGCATCCTGTCGCCCAGTCCGTACCTCTCGACCGTGCTCAGGGCATCGCGGTAAAACGTCGGATCAGGGGATGTCGGACCCGACGCAATCACATCCAGTCTGTCTCCGACCACATCGGAAAGAATAAGGGACAGCACTCCGGCAGGATAGGAGGCTTCGGCAAGCCTTCCCCCTTTCACGTCTGAAATATGCTTTCTCACGGTATTCAATGCTGAGATGTCCGCCCCGGATTTCAGCAGGAGTTCCGTAGCCTTTTTCTTCTCTTCAAGGGTTATCCCCGCAGAGGGCAAGACGAGCAGAGCCGAACCCCCGCCCGAGATAAGGCAGAGCACGAGTGTACTGCTTTCTGCGTCCTTCAGGAGCCCCATCATTTCCCTCGCCGCTCTCAATCCGTTCTCATCGGGCAGGGGATGGCCGGCCTCGTAGCTGCGTATTCTTGTGCCCGCTTCGGAGTGGTCCGTGTGCCCGTATTTCGTGAGAAGGAGCCCTCCGCTCACGAGATCTCCGAGGTCGTCCAGTGCGGCCTTTGCCATCGGTGAGGCAGCCTTTCCGAAAGCCGCCACAAGGAGTCTCGTGAAGCCTTGCTCCTGATAGAGGGAACGGATCGCGGGGGTATGCAGACGGACCGCCCGGTAAGGGTCAGCGGCGCTGAGTGCGGCCCGGAATATCGCTTCAGCCTGATCTCGGAAAATGTTGCCCGGCATACCTTAACTTGCCGCCTCCTCGGGCCGCATGAAAAGTTTGCGGAGATTTCTCTCTGATTCCTGTATCGCCGCCAAGCACCTCTTTTTCAGAGGGGGAAAAGTCAGGGCCTCAGGCCGGCAAAATTTCTCTTCTTCAAAATCTTCTCGACCTGACTTCTAACATCGACCCAGACCGGATGGATCGTGCAGGTATTGCTGAACCTGCAGAGTTTCTTGTCAAGGGCGCAGACGTTCATCACAACAGGACCCTGAACCGCCTCGATGACGTCAAGGAGGGAGATTTTCCCCGGTTTCCTCGAGAGCTGGAAGCCACCCTTCACGCCCCGGAAAGACTTCACAATTTTTGCCCTCGCGAGTTTCTGCAGGATCTTTGCGAGAAAGCTTCTCGGAGTATGCATCTGCCTCGCAATCTCTTCGACCATCGTCACGTCGCCTGTCTTACCGGCCAGGTAGTAGACACACCGTATTGCGTAGTCTGTTTCGCGGGTTATTTGCACGGTCCCTCTTTCGCCCTCCGGATATTCCTCTTCCAAAAGAGGATGTCGCTTGTCCTTATTTATCACAGAGCGAAGTGCTTTGTCAAGATACGGGCAGGGGGCGATTGTGCACCGGGAACGGACACCAGGAACCGGCCCCTTCCCGGCGCACAAGGCTCAGGGCCTACCGTGCCGCCAGTGTAACGTACAGTGTCGAGCCCTTTCTGAAAACCAGTACCAGCACGTTCTGGCCGGGCTTGATCTTCGAGACCACCGTGTCGTACTCCTTTGCATTCTTCGTCCTTTTCCTGTTGACCTCCATAATGACATCATTCTTCGCAAGGGCGCCGGCGGCAGCGCTTCCCGCCGCGATGTCCGCCACGAGGACGCCCGCTATCCTTTTGGGAATGCGGAGGCTCCGCCTCACTTCCGGCGTGATGTCGCTGATGTACACGCCCTTCAGCAGATTATCGAACGTGCCGGACTCCTTCTGTATTTCTCCCGGCAATTCTGCGATCGTCACCTTTACCGTCTCTGTCTTCCCCTCGCGGAGGATTCTGAGGACCACCTCTTTGGCAGGAGGCGTGTCTGCGACCATGTTCCTGAGATGCGAAGGCTCTCCGACCTCCTTGCCGTTGTATGCCGTCACTACGTCGCCCCTTCTCAGCCCGGCCTTCTCGGCCGGACTCCCCTCGACGACATCTGCGATAAGGACTCCCCTGTTTACCCTGAGGCCGAACTGTTTCGCAAGGTCGGGAGTTATCGGCTGTATCGTAACGCCGAGCCAGCCCCGGACAACCTTTCCGTTCCTGATGAGGTCCTCCATGACGACCTTCGCCATGTTGCTCGGGATCGCAAATCCTATACCCTGGTATCCCCCCGAGGTGCTGAATATGGCAGTGTTGATCCCGACAAGCTTACCCCGTATGTTCACCAGCGCCCCTCCCGAGTTGCCGGGATTGATCGCAGCATCGGTCTGGATAAAATCCTCATAGTCGGCAATTCCGACGTTCGCCCGGCCCGTGGCACTCACGATCCCGGAGGTGACGGTCTGGCTTAATCCGAAAGGATTCCCGATCGCGATCACCATCTCTCCAGGCCTCAATCTGTCGGAGTTTCCGAGCCTGAGCAGGGGCAGATGGTCTGCCTCTATCTTGACGACTGCGAGGTCTGTTTTCGGATCCGAACCGATCACTTTCCCCTTGAATTCCCTGTTGTCCGAGAGTTTCACTTTTATCGCGTCCGCATTTTTTATCACATGGTTGTTGGTGAGTATGTACCCCTGCTTGTCCACGATGACCCCGGACCCGAGGCTCGCCTGCTTGTGTTCCCTCGGCTTTTCCAGTTCTCCGAATTGGTCGCCGAAAAACCTTCTGAGAAAGGGATCATTCTGGAACGGCGACGTCATCCCACGTGTCCTGATCGTTTGGGTAGAGGAGATGTTCACTACTGCAGGCTTCACTGCGGCAACGACCTCTGCCATGGCCCGGCTTGTTTTCGAGAGTATGTCGACGGCCCCCGCGGAAACGACCGGTTCTTCCGCGTATGCCTTCCCGTAAAGGGCAAGCGGAGGCGAACCGAAGGGTCCTGCAACCAGACAGACAAAGATAAGTAGTGTCATTGCGACATGCGACCTTCGATACTTCATACGTTTCCTCCTTCTGATGCGTGAGTGATCCCGTACCGGGAAGCCGGTCCTCAGACGAATAACGGAACGCGGTTAAACGCCGTTGTGGTCCAAAATATCCCGGCGAAAAACCGAACGCCGATATGCACAGGGACGACTCCTGATGACTTCGACAAGTATGTCAAAAAAAAAATGAAGAAAATTTGAATGCCGGAAAGCGCGGGGAAGGGAACCGGCAGGTTATTACCCGGTCTTGCGCATTATTCTTTCCACAAAAAAAGCCCTGTATCCTCGTCAAAACCCCTCACGAACGGTTTCCCTTCAAAGGGGATGATTTCGAATTCGAAAGCATAGACGTGCGTACCCGGGAAAAGATGCCCTCCTATCGCCGAAAAATCCCTTCGGGAGAGAACCGCATGAATATGGGGAAAAACCTCAGCGTCCCTGTACGAAATGTTCCCTCTGAGCGAAACAATCTCGAGGTTCTCCTGAAACACCTTTTCTTCGTATTTTTTCGTTCCGGCGTTGAAATATCCGATATGCGCTTCAGTAACCGCCCCAATCCCCGAAACGATTCCCGAGGCGATACCCCTTCCCTTTATGACGGCCGTCAGTCCGCCGATCAGGTCGTCGCCCTTCATGAGACTTCCCTGCAAGATATCTCCCAAGCCGAATGTCTTGAGCATCCTTATTCTCCTCCGCGCTTCCTGATGACATTGCCGCAGGCGTCCTGGAACGATCCTGCCGGGCGGCCGCTCTGCAAGGCTGAATCGAACCGTCTCACAGCGGGCCTGCGTGCATCATCTTTATCTTGTCACCCTCTTCAGCGCCGCACGGAGCCGGGCCGCCCCCTTGTTGCCGACATCCGCCTTTACTATGATATCCACCGGACTCACGTCCCTTCCATAGTATGCCCTGTTCAGACTGTCCCGCACGTCGACCACCGAACCCTCAAGGTTCAGCCCTGCGTAGATGCCCTTCGACTTTGCAAAGGAAATAAAATCCGCAGTGACATTTCCCTTCGCGCCCGCGCCGACCGGGCCGAGTGCGATCGAGGTATCTCCCCCGAGTTTGAACGAGGAGACGAAAAGCGAATCGATCGCCTTCTGGCTCATCGCCATCATGACCACCTGTGCAGCCTCTCCGCCGATCTGGAGACCGAAGCTTACCGCCCCAATCGTGTAGAAAGCGGGCTGGCTCCAATCGCCTGTTTTCTGATCCCTCACCACGAGGACGCCGGTGCCGCCTGAACCGCCGAAGATAAAGCCGGCCTTGAGCACCTGCGGGAAGATGAGAAGACCCCTGGCGCTTCTGAGATGCTCGTGGAGCCATGTGTAGTTGCCGTCCCGCATAAATTCCTCAAAAGTGACACGGGCCTTGTCGACGAGCCCCTGCGCATCTGCTTCGTCAGAGGCCTTCGCAGGCATTGCCGTCCCAAACATCATTCCCAGAAAGAGAACCACTGTGATTGTACATACTCCAATCCCCGACATCCGACCCGTTGTGTTCATATGTCTTCCTCCCGTCAAAATCTCTTTTCGTTATTGTCTCAGGAAAAAAACTTTTTATCAACTCCTTTCTGCGAGCGCCGCTCTGCGCGGCGCCCCGGCGTGGAAAAAGCAAGGCGGCATGCCGATCGTTTTCCCTACCCCCGCCTCCTCCGGGCTTCTTCCTCCCGGCATGATATGCCGAAGCGAAGACGGTTGAATCCGGGGCCAAATTCTGGAAAAAACGAAGTATGGGGTATGATGCGGTCCCGGGAGTCCGGTCTGAATGCGCAAGGGGAAGAGCGATCTGTCCGAAGATGCGGGAAGAAGGGCGTCAAGGGTGTCTCAATCGTCTGCCCCGGCAGCGACCCCTGCGCAGCGGAGAATGAGCCTCTCTCTTTACAGATAAAACAGGTCACCTCGAAATACGACATGAGAATGCCACGGCGGCGGTTCATGTCTGAGCATGAAATCGTCATAGACGAAACCCACTTCTCGCATAGTTGATTACACCTGATCGCCGGACGCTTGACAGGGGCCGGGGAAGGCGAGCCGTTTCACGCAGCCGGATTCTCACTGCGAAACAACCCGCGCCGCGCAAAGAAAAAGAGGCGGAGGGAAAATCCCTCCACCTCTCAAGTTCCGAAAGGAATCCGAAGAGTCCGACTGACGGACCCTTTTAGTCGTCCCTTCCCCGACGTGATGAGCTGCAGACGACCGTCGTCGTACCCGTCAGGGTATCGTTCGTAAGGTTGCTGTTCTGGTCTGCACTGATCGTCGCGGTCCACGTGATCGGCCAGGTGCCGCTCTTGGTGCAGACGACCTTCGCCTCGAAAGCGAACTTCGTCCCCTGGGTGTCTCTGTCTCCGGATCGCCGGTCGTCGGATCTAGCCACTCGGGAATCGAGCCCCGACCGCCTGCGACGATCAGGGGAACCATCCTGAGTTTGAGCACTCACTTCTTCAGTGATGCTCGGGTGCTCGATATTGACCGTGACACCCTCGCCTGCTGCCGCCGTCAGGGTTACGGTCGCTTCCTCTTTTGCCGTCGAGGTAGCGTAGGCGACGAGCTTAAGCTCGCTTGTGCCGCCGACTCTGCCTCCCGCCTTGCCGGGGACAAGCAGCTTCACAAGACTGACATCGCTTCCGCTTCCTGCCGTGACACCCGAGCCCGACAAAGTGACCGTCGCGCTGCCGCCGTCACTCGTGATTGTGAGAGAACCGCTGTCGGTCACCGCTGCGGTAGGCGAATAGGTGACTGTGAGCGTGGCGCTTGCACCGGCCTCGATCGGCGATAATGACGCAGGAGAGAAACTGAAAGCAGACGAACCCGCCTGTGCAATATTGGCGATATTCAGCGTCGCCGTTCCGGTATTCGAGATCGTCACCGTCTGGGCCGACGATGTGGTGCCGACGGTCTGGCTGCCGAAGCTGAGTGTCGTCGGCGATACGCTCAGAACAGGCGCCGACTGCGCTGCTCCTGTGCCTGTGGCGCTCACCGAGGCGCTCCCGCCGTCGCTGGCGATACTGATCGTCGCACTCTTCGTACCCGTTGTTGCGGGCTTGAAGGCCACCGTAAAGGTCTGGCTCGCCCCGGCATTCACCGTGAACGGCGTGGCAGGAGCGGTCAAAACAAAATCAGTGGTGTTGCCGTTTGTGATGCCGCTTACCGTCAGCGTCGCATTGCCGGTGTTCGATACCGTCACCGTCTGCGCTGCCGATGTGGTGCCGACGGTCTGGTTGCCGAAGCTGAGTGTCGTCGGCGATACGCTCAGAACAGGCGCCGACTGCGCTGCTCCTGTGCCTGTGGCGCTCACCGAGCCGCTGCCGCCGTCACTGGTAATGTTGATCGTTCCGCTCTTGGCACCCGTAGTTGCGGGAGCAAACGTCACACTCAATGAGGCACTCCCACCGGGAGCGATAGGCGAGATCGTCGAAGGTGAGAACTTAAAGTCCGTGCTCGAAGAGGTGATGCTCGTCACATTGAGCGTGCCGGTCCCGGTGTTCGAGATCGTTACCGTCTGCGCCGCCGATGTGGTGCCGACGGTCTGGCTGCCGAAGCTGAGTGCCGTCGGTGACACGCTCAGAACCGGCGCGGGAGCTGGTGTACCTGAGCCCGAGGCGCTCACCGATGCGCTGCCGCCGTTGCTGCTTATGCTGATCGTCGCGCTCTTGGTGCCCGTGGTCGCGGGCGTAAAGGCGCCGGTAAAGGTCTGACTCGCTCCCGCCCCGACGTCGAAAGGCGTCGCCGGCGTGGTCATGCTGAAGTCGGTTGTGTTGCTGTTTGTAATGCTGTTCACCGTCAAGGACGCATTGCCGGTATTCGATATCGTCACCGTCTGTGTTGCAGACGTAGTGCCGACGGTTTGGTCGCCGAAGGTGAGGGTTGTGGGCGACACGCTCAAAACGGGCGCAGATGGCGTGCAAGCGGGGTCCGCCGCGTCGTAAAGCAGATTACCGTCGTTGTCCAGCCCGAAAGCAGGCGCAACCGCGCTCTCCGATCCATTCGCGTTACAGGGGTCAGTCGGCTTGTTGGGATGCGCGGCATCCGGCGTGAAATAGTACGGCAGCGGGACATTTTCAGCCGGCGGCGTGCCGGGAGAATGGCAATCGTAGCAGGTGTAGGCCCCACTGTTCTCGTGATGCGCCCTCAGTCCGTCGCCGTTGTGACAGCCCGTACAGCCGATGGTCTGAAATCCAGTCCCCCCGTTCGATGAGCCCAGGTAGACAGGGGTCCTGGATGATCCAGTATGACAGACGTTACAGTCGCTGTTGAGCATATAGGTCCGGTGACCGTCATGAATGCTGAGGTTTGCGCCGGTGGCCGGGTTTTTCCACGCAACCCCGTCATGCTGGGAGACATACGGCGTGGGACCCGACGCAAAAGCGCCGTGACAGTTAGCGCAGTTTCCAGTGGACCCTCCGCTCGAAGAATACGTTGGGAAAGCTCCCGCGTTAACTGAGAGAAGCACAAGGGCGAGGAAAGTGAGGATACTGACGTGCGCAATGAGCGCCTTTTTCATAAAAACAGACCTCCGTTGTTTATTTTGTCTCTCCGTGAGATCTTCCCCCCATCATCAGAGAAAATATTCGCACCCGGAATGCGGCCGTCATCCCTTATTCGATTCGACCGGCTTGCCCGGTCAACTCCCTCTCTCACCTCCTTTCAGGCCTGTTGATTCGTTTTCCCCTCATTCTGGAAAGTTTCTCTTTGGAGCGACGTACAAGGATAAGGTGAGAAGATTAACATCCTGTTAAGGAAGGGTTAAGTTTTATTAATCTTCGCTGTAAACCAGACTCGGAAATCAATGTCGAGGAAACTTCGCGTGTTTTCTAATTTCAGTTTTGCGTTTCTTGACATGACCTGCTTATGGGTTCTGAAGACATTTAAAGAGTGAGCAACGAAACAAGAAAGTCAGGTACACCCGTTCTCTTCTCTCTTTTGTCATTCGCCGTCTGGGGCGGTCTGACCGTTTTTTTCATCTTCTCCGTTTTCCGCCACGTTGATTTGAAGCCGAGGGTGGATGAAAACTTCTTTTTCTCGAGCGATGATCCGCAATTTCAAGAGGACAAGTTGATCTCCAAGATCTTCCTGCAAGAGCCGGAGATCATCCTGGGCGCAAGGGGAGACATCCGTTCCCAAACTTACCTCCGCAAAGTCGGTGAGTTGACCGCAGCGCTTTCGGAGATTCCCGAAACAGACTCGGTTCAATCTCTTACGAAAGGTCCTAAGAACACGGACGATGCCCTGAAAAGCCCTCTCTGGAAGCGATTTCTTTTTTCGAACGACCAAAAGACTTCCTTTATTTATGTGTTCATGAAACGGGATGCCCCCGCCGAAAACGGCGTTCTCAAGATTGAAAGAATCAAACAGCGTTTCGCCTCGCCTGATTTTCCAATCATAATTTCGGGCGCCCCGTACATCGTCGAGCTCATCAGCCGCAATCTCCTTCGGGACCTGAAAGTATTCAGCATCGGGGCCTTCTGCGCTTTCGGACTTTCCGGCCTTCTCATCTCGCGCTCGATTACCATGGTTCTCGGAACGCTCATCGCCTGCACGAACGCAAGTGCCCTCACCCTGATCCTCACGCATGCGTTCGGCATCCCTATAGGCCCCCTGACAGCCAACCTTTCCACGATAGTTTTTGTGCTGACTCTCACGCACATGGTTTTCATGACCTTCAATATGGAGACACATCGTACGGGAGAAAGAGACGAGTGTTGAAAATGCCTGGCTGAAGGCGGTTCGGGTAACGTTGCTTCCGTCTTTTTGGAGTATGCTCACCGCGCTGCTGGGTTTCCTCAGTCTCCTTTCCGTGCCGGCGACGCCGTTACGTCAACTGGGACTGTCCGGAGCAATGGCGACCGTGATCGCTTTCACGACCGCTTATGTAAGCTACCCATTCTTTCTTTGGATGCAAACACCGAGAGTCCCCGCAGAGAAAAAAGCAGGGTCCGAGTCGATGAGAGGTTCCTCATTTTTCAAGAATAGACACGGCCGGATCGTAGCCGCAGTCCTCCTTGCCACGGTTGCGGCTTCAATAGGCATAGGGAGGCTGGACACCAATCCCAGCCTTTTTTCATATTTTAAGAAAGGCAGCGAACTGAGAAACAGCCTTGAGTATATTGACCAAAACGGCGGAAGCACCCCGCTTAATATCGTATTGTCAAATCCGAACGGGGCGCCCCTGAAGATCAGGGAAGACTATCAGAGGCTCTGGCGCCTTCAAAGCATCCTCGAAAGCGACCCGGCGGTCGGCAGCATCATGTCCCTGCCTCTCCTCCTGGCCGAGGCCAAACGTTCGCCCCTCGCCTCTCTTATCCCGGTCAACTGGCTGTTGAAGCTTCTCGAAAGCCCCATCCTCGGGAAGGCTGCAATATACTACATAACAAAAGACCAGGCCAAGACCCTCTTTGTCCTGAGGATGAAGGAATCGTACAAGCAATCCAACCACCTGGAGAACATAAAACGACTGAAGGGGATCATCCGGGAACAAGGTTTCGAACCAACTCTGACCGGAGGAACATATCTGCTGTTTGGGAGACTCTCGAACCTTGTTGCATCAAGCATGGCGGGTGGCCTGACACTTTTGACCTTGTTGTTTATGGTCATGGGAGGGATCATTTCCCGCTCGTTTCGCATAATCGGGGCCATGTTGATCAGTTTAGCGGTCATCCCCCTCCTGATGCTCGGTATCCTCGGTCATCTCCGCGTCCCCATGGACATCATCTCGGCGCCTGCCGCGAATGTTGCGATCGGAATCGGCTTGGACGCCATGGTCCACATGCTCGTCTGGGTGCGCAGGCATCCGGCGGGGAGTATGAGCGCCTGGGAAGCCTGGGCCGACGTCCGATCGAGGCTGTGGAAACCTATTCTGTATTCCATGAGTGTCGTCAGTGCGGGCTTTGGGATATTCATCTTGTCCGGATTCCCTCCGACTCAAAGATTCGGCTTCTCAGTCGTTCTGGGCACCCTCCTGTCACCGCTCCCTGCGCTTTTTGTCTTGCCATGGTTTGCTACTGCCCGGTTCCCCGGAAAGATTATCTCCCCTTTCAAACGCCAAAACAGCGCGTGATGCCATTGTGATGTGTTTTGTCACAGCCTGCATCTCATGAGAAGCTCAAATTTTCGCCTCGAAGAAATGTTTTCGCGGTGTCTGCACTTTCCGGTTATTCCGATTTGAATTTGTCACGCACCTTATTATATGTCTCCTCAAGCTCTTTCTCCGCGGTCTCTATTTTCCGCTTCGCGGCTTCCCATTCCCTTGCGCTTTTTTCTTCGAGCTTCTTCATATCTTTTTCTAAGGCCTCGCGTTTTTCCTTCAGTTTCTGCAGGCCGTTTTTGGCCTCAGTCTTTGCCTTTGCGCCTGCCTTTTTTAATTCCGCTTCGAGTTCATCCATTTTTTTGTCCAGCTTGTCGAGTCTCTCTTTCGTCTTTCTCCTAAATTCTTTCTTCTCTTCTGAGAATTTCTCCTTTGTGGATATATCCCCTGATTTTCCCTCGATTGTGGTTTTACCTTCTTTTCCCTCCGCCCGTACATTCTTTACGAGTCCGTACAAAAACAACGCCGCGAGAAACAAGACGCAGATCACAACAGATAAATATTTTCTCCTTTTCATCTTTTCCTCCTTTTGCTCCGTGAAAAAATGAATTCTCTTTTTATTATCCCACAACGAAGATTTTGCGCAAGAGACAAGAATGCGGTATCGGATGGGAGGTTGTGTCATGAATTTTGTCGTCTCTTTCGCTCTTTGATGGCCATTTAATTATAATAGAACAAATGGGAAAGAGACATCATAAGAAAACCCGTGAGATATCCTCAGACAGTAGACTCATCAGCACTCCAACCCTCCATGAAACAAAAGAAAAAGACAAACTTAAGAACATTCTAAAAAAGCTGATACACATCAGAAAAGGACATTGAGCAAGACGGGAGATATCACGATGAAGGTTATGGCATTTAATGGAAGTCCACGGAAAACATGGAACACGGCAACATTGCTTGAGAAGGTTCTTGAAGGGGCGGCCTCCCGGGGGGCAAGAACGGAACTCATTCACCTGTATGATCTGAACTTTAAAGGATGCATAAGCTGTTTTGCCTGTAAGACCAAAGGTGGCGAGAGTTATGGCAGGTGTGCAGTCAAGGATGACCTGACACCAGTTTTCAGGAAAATTGAAGAAGCCGATGCCATTATCCTGGGTTCCCCGATCTATTTCGGAACGGTTTCTGGAGAGATGAGATCATTTATGGAGCGTTTGCTGTTTCCATACCTGACATATACCGATCCTCCACAATCGCTTTTCCCGAGAACGATTAAGACAGGGTTCATCTATACGATGAATACCACAGAGGAGCAGATGGCAGAACGTGGCTACGTTCAACACTTCAAACTTCATGAAAGGATACTGCGGATGATGTTCGGGGTTTCGGAGTATATGTGTAGCTTTGATACTTATCAGTTTGATGATTATTCAAAGGTGGTTTCAGACCGTCTTGATTCTGAGAAGAAAGCACAGCGGCGCATGGAAGTATTTCCGGAGGATTGCGAAAAAGCCTTCGGAATGGGGGCTGGATTTGCTGGCGGTAAGTAACGGTTGGAGTGACAGGGACATACCCTTCGAAGCCTGATGGATATACCTATGGGATTTGGACGTTTCGGTGCCCTTGTAGAGAATACCCCCCGCAGACTGTCGTCCAGGAATGGCTTAACCTCCAATGAATAGCCCTCGGAGAGGTGAAAATGATAAATCAAAATAATATGCGAGAAGCCTTCAAGGTCTTTCTGCCCACCTGCATACTTCTTCTTTATCTCAACCGTTCCCCGAATCCCTTTCGCCCCAGTCGGTTGAATAGGCGTACCCTTGATGTCTTTATGAGGAGAATGAATTATTCCTATCGGCTTGTATCGTATCTCTTTGGGAATCCCGCTCATATGGCTGTATTCTACTACAATGAGGGTGTGAGAAATACAGCAATTAATTCAAATTTGATATTACGTTGTGACATAATACCTGTGAGGTTGCCCAATGAACAAAAATAAAGCCGTATTAAGCAGTGCCATAGTTCTCTATTTTGTCATCTGCCTTGAAATCCTGATAATGATTAGCCCATTTGCGGGTCTCTTTTACTCTGTGTTTAATCCCTTCCTTCTTGAGACATCAAAGTATCCCGCCACAAGATGGCTGAGTTCCTTTTTCCTTCCCCACATGGTAGTCCCACCTGATGATTTCCTGAAATCAATACGGATAATCGGTTCTGTTCTTTTTGTCGGCGGCATCTTTGTTTTCCTCACCTGTGCTATTCAGGTATATGTCAACAAGTTTTTCAGAAAAGGCGCGGTTTCAAAAGGACTGTACTCATTTATAAGGCATCCTCAATACTTGGGTCTCGGTATCACTGGTATCGGCTTATCCATCCTCTGGCCCCGATTCTTAGTTGCTGTCTTATGGCTTGTGATGATCCTTATTTACTATTTTCTGTCAAGAGATGAGGAAAGAAGAATGCTAAAGGAGCACCCCACTACCTACAGGGAATATATGGAAAAAACAGGGATGTTCCTGCCTAAGAACATTGAGGATTCTGTTTCTCCTTCGACCATTCTTGGCAAGATAACACTTTTTGTTCTTATTGCCGTCGTCACCATCGGAGGCGCCTTCTTCCTGAGAGACTATACCATAAGGCATCTTCCTCTATGGGCCGATACCAATGTGGTTGCCCTTGCGGTTCTTCCAGATGATCTGGGAAAGATGGAACACAGGATGGCAGATATTCTTAACATTGAGGAAGTGAAAACACGGCTAAAAAATAATGACCACTATCTTGTTTATTTCCTGCCTCCGAATTACATCATGCAGGGGCTAATAGCGGATACTGGAGGGGAGTGGAAACTTTATAAGCACGAACATACCGTCAGGATGTTTGCCGATTGGATTATTCATCCCTTCAGTCATTTAAAGGGCGGACATCATGCAATGCATGGGTCAGAGGATCGTGCCGGACACAACATGACCACGGGAGTTGGAAGAAGATTGATTTTTCTAAGAGTGGATAATGTGACGGTCGGTAAGCCTTACGATGTTTTTTCTATTAGTGCGGGGAGGACGCCGGAGTTCGTGGTCGATATGGATATCCACAATTTGACTATCCACGGCCTTAAGGAACTGCCCAAAGACACGGGATGGGGCAAAGTACCAACCCCAATTTTCTGAAGGTTGTGGAAGGACGGACCTTTGGTCAATTTTGTTTTCTTAATCAGCCCAAATCCTTTCCCCTAAGAAATTCGAAAGTATTTGGATCCGCGACTGGACATCCGCTGAAATACCTCCACCGTTGAGGAATACGACTACCTTGTCTCTCTTTTCAGAAGATGCTTCCTTTTTTCGGAAACCGCTCACGGTTATTAGCGGAAGGCTTAGCCTGTATATCTCAAATCCCCCCTCCAGAACAAAGCTCCCACAGGGGAAGGGGAATGTCTTGCCATGTGTCGCTCTGACCGCAATAATACCGTCCGGATGTCTCGCTCTGAAGGATGTAAAACCCAGCATCTCATAGAAAAAGCCGGACCTAAGCCCGGCTCAACCACTTCAGTGGCTCCTGGGGAGGGATTCGAACCCCCGACCAAGTGGTTAACAGCCACCCGCTCTGCCAGCTGAGCTACCCAGGAATCCGTTGGCACTACAAAACAACTGCTGACTTCCCAGCCTTTCAACCCGGAAACTCCAAGTGGTTAATCCCGCCCACGGCGGGACTCTGCCGGCTGAGCTAACGGGAACGAGCAATATTATATATCAAAGAGAAGCGTTAGGGCAACGGGAGCCGCGTCATCTCTTCTGCGCTTTTTCGATCTTGGCCCAGGTATCCCTAAGCGTCACCGTCCGGTTAAAGACAAGGGTTTCACCGGAGGAATCAGGGTCGACACAGAAGTATCCCTGTCTCTCGAACTGATGCCTGCTTCCCGCGGCCGCGGCCTTGAGACCCGGCTCGACAAAACACGAGGTCAGAGTCTCGATCGATTTCGGATTGAGCGAGGACTTGAAATCCTCTCCTTCCCCCATAGCGCCGGGGTCTTCCTTTACAAAAAGATGATCGTACAGACGCACTTCCGCCTGGAGCGCATGGGGAGCGGAGACCCAGTGGAGCGTCGCCTTTACCTTGCGCCCGTCAGGGGAATCTCCGCCACGGGTCGCCGGATCATACGTACAACGCAGTTCCACCACTTCGCCGGTCTTTTCATCTCTTACCGCTCCGGTGCACGTGATGAAATAGGCGTACCGGAGCCTCACCTCCCGGCCTGGCGCAAGGCGGTAAAACTCTTTCGGAGGTGTTTCGCGGAAATCCTCCCGCTCGATGTAGAGGACGCGCGAAAAGGGGACTTTCCGTGTTCCCATGCCGGGGTCCTCCGGGTTGTTTGTCGCCTCCAGCTCCTCGACGACACCCTCGGGGTAGTTATCGATGATTACGCGGAGAGGCCGCAGCACAGCCATTACGCGCGGGGCCCGCCTGTTCAGATCCTCGCGAAGACAGTGTTCGAGAAGCGCGATGTCGACCACGCTGTCCCTCTTCGCAACCCCTATACGGTCGCAGAAATTCCTGATCGCCTCCGGTGTGTAACCCCGCCTTCTGAAACCCGAGATGGTCGGCATCCGGGGGTCGTCCCATCCTCTCACATGCCCCTCCCTCACCAGCTGAATCAGTTTTCTCTTGCTGAGCACCGTATGGCTGAGATTGAGACGGGCGAACTCTATCTGCCGGGGATGATAGGCGCGCAATTCATCGAGGAACCAGTCGTACAGCGGCCGGTGATCCTCGAATTCGAGGGTGCAGATGGAATGGGTGATGCACTCTATCGAGTCACACTGTCCGTGAGCCCAGTCGTACATGGGATAGATACACCATTGATCGCCCGTCCTGTGGTGCTCCGCATGAAGGATGCGGTACATGACCGGGTCCCTCATGTTGATGTTCCCCGATGCCATATCGACCTTCGCCCTGAGGGTTCGGGAACCGTCGGGAAACTCCCCTGCCTTCATGCGGGCGAAGAGGTCGAGATTCTCTTCCACCGGACGGTTGCGATAGGGGCTCTCCTTCCCCGGCGTGGTGAGGGTCCCCCGGTATTCCCTTATCTGGTCTGCGGTGAGGTCGCACACGTAGGCCTTGCCTTTCTGAATCAGCTCGACCGCGAACCGGTAAAGCTGTGCAAAGTAGTCAGAGGCGTAGAAGAGCCGGTCACCCCAGTCAAAGCCGAGCCATCGCACATCTTCCTTGATCGACTCGACGTACTCGACTTCTTCTTTTGTCGGGTTGGTATCATCGAAACGGAGATTGCAGAGTCCCCCGAATTCCCCGGCTATCCCGAAATTGAGGCATATCGATTTGGCGTGGCCGATGTGCAGATACCCGTTGGGCTCGGGAGGAAAACGGGTATGTACACGCCCCTCGTACTTGTTCGTCTCCAGATCCCCGGTAATGATCTCTCGGATGAAATCAGAGGGCTTTTCAGGCGCCATGCTCACGCTTCCTTTCCCGCGGGACCTTCTCCCGCGGTCTTTATCGCCTTGTCCAGCCTTCTCAGGGTCTTTTCCTTTCCCACGACCTCGAGCACCTCGAATATCCCGGGGCTCTCGGTCCCTCCGGTGACCGCGACCCTCACCGGTTGCGCGAGAGCTCCGAGCTTGATGCCGTGTCCGTCGATGATCGCCTTGAAGGTCGCTTCGAGTTCCGGAGCGGAGAATCCGGCGAGGCCCCTCAGACGGTCTCTCAGTTCGATCAGGTAAGGAAGACTCTTTTCGTTCAGGAATTTGACCTTCGCCTTTTCATGGTATTCCACTTCTTCTACGATGTAGTACCGCAGAGACTTCGCAAGTTCTACGAGCGTCCTTGCGCGCTCCTGCAGCGTCCTTATCGCCTTCGCCAGCCACTGCACGTCGATGCCCCGGCCTTCTGCGATTATTCCCTCTTCGAGAAGAAAAGGTGTCACAAGCCCTGCAAGCTTTTCAGGCGCCGCTTTCATTATGTACTGGCTGTTGAGCCAGAGCAGCTTTTCAGGGTTGAAGACAGCAGAGGACTTCCCGACGTTTTCAAACGAAAAATATTTGATCAGTTCTTCCCTCGTGAATATCTCCTGGTCACCGAAAGACCATCCGAGCCGGACAAGATAGTTCACGAGGGCCTCGGGGAGATAGCCCATTTCCCTGTACGCCATGACGGAAGTCGCGCCGTGCCTCTTGCTCAATCTCGTCTTGTCCGCGCCGAGGATCATCGGGAGGTGGGCAAACCGCGGTATCTCGTATCCGAGGGCCCCGTAGATGTGCATCTGCTTCGGCGTATTGTTCAGGTGGTCATCGCCCCTGATCACGTGGGTGATCTTCATATCCACATCGTCCACCACAACGACAAAATTATAGGTCGGGGTACCGTCGGACCTCATGATGATAAGATCGTCGAGCTGGCTGTTTTCGAATACGACCGTTCCCTTGATGAGATCGTTTACGACCGTCTGACCTTCCCGGGGCATCTTGAACCGTACCGCGGGAACCCGGCCCTCAACCGCCTCCTCCATTTCCCTGCATCTGCCGTCATATTTCTGCGGCCTGCCCTGGGCAAGCGCCTCCTGCCTCCTCTGCTCCAGCTCTTCCGGCGAACAGTAGCAGCGATAGGCTTTCCCCTCCCTCACGAGTTTTTCGATGTAACTCCGGTATACATCAAACCGGTCGGTCTGCCTGTACGGCCCCTCGTCCCAGTCGAGGCCGAGCCATTTCATGCCCTCGATGATCGCCCCGATATATTCGTCGGTGGAGCGGCTCGTATCGGTGTCCTCGATCCTCAGAATGAACGTACCGCCTTCGTGGCGCGCAAAAAGCCAGTTAAACAGGGCGGTCCTCGCCCCTCCTATATGCAAATGACCGGTCGGACTCGGCGCAAAACGGACACGGACCATTATCTTCTCCTCCTCACATGCACAGTGTTTTATTTTACACGAAAAAGAGCGTGAATACCCACCCTCACAAGGAGCGGTTCTTCCCGCGTTGTCGCACCTCCGCTTCTGCAGGTCCTTGGGCTTCTTCCTTGACACCCCTGCTTTTGCGGCACTATAATCAGCCGGATATATGAACCTTACCGTTTCAATCGCGCAGATCGATGTCGCTGTCTCGCGGCCGGAGGAGAACCTTCGAAAGGCTGAGGCTCTCATCGCCGAGGCCGCACGGAGGGGAAGCGATATGATCTGTTTCCCCGAGATGTGGACCACGGGCTTCGACTGGGCCAATAATGAACGCATGCTGTCCGAACAGGAAAAGGTGATCGACCGGGTCGCCGACCTGGCGAACCGTTACAGAATCTGGATCAACGGCTCTCTGCTCGCCCCCGATGAAGAAGGAAGGGCTGCAAACACTTCCGTCCTGTTCGACGCAAGGGGCGAGCGGGCCGGGACATACCGGAAGACCCACCTGTTCAGCCTGCTCCACGAGCACAACCATATGGCGCCCGGTCGGTCCCTGACCGTTGTTGATACGCCGTGGGGACGTATCGGGCTCGCAATTTGTTATGACATTCGCTTCCCGGAGCTTTTCCGGACCTACGCGTTGAAGGGAGCAGGGCTGGTATTGTCCCCGATGGCCTTTCCTTACCCGCGTCTCGAACACTGGAAGGTGCTCGTGCGTGCCCGCGCGATCGAAAACCAGATGTTCATTATCGGGACGAACCGGGTCGGCAGTGAGGATTTTGGTCCCGACGGCGCCGTCACCTATTTCGGAGACTCCGTAATTATCGACCCCTGGGGGAAAACAGTAGTCGAGGCGGGAGAGACAGAGGAAATGCTGCTGACCGCTACGATCGATATCGACCGGGTCGACGAGGTGAGGAAAGCAATGAAGGTCCTCTCCGACAGGAGACCCGATATCTATGGACTGGAGAATCCGCGATGACCGTAATCCTCACCGTGTTTTCCTATATTCGAGTTTCAAAAAGTTTTTCGTCTCCCCAGTCACCTTGAACCTGTCGTCCCCCCTATACCCTGCGACCCAGACGATGTCGCTGCCGGAGACGACCAGAGCCACCGCATCCCGCTCGTCTCTCGGTACCTTTTCGTCCACGAAGAAATCCTGGAGTTTCTTCCTTTTCCCCAAGCCCAGCGGATAAAAGAGATCGCCTCGCTCCCTCGCACGGACCGTGAGTCCGGTCCCTGTCTTGTCCGCGTCGAAGACTGCGCGCGTCTTGCCGTCCCCGTATCCTTCCACCTCGTCCTCAATGCTTCCGGTTATGACGGCCCCGACATCCCGCAGGACGGCCTCACCGGGAAGCCTCAGGACAACAGTCCCCATCCTCACAAGGCTCTCCGAGGTCATCTCAAGAGTCGAATAATTCTTTATCACCCTCAGTCCCTTTGGAAGATGGAGCCTGTCTCCGGGCCTGCCCCTGCGGATCAGTCCTATGATCTCTTCAATATGGAGGAACGCCATACCCCGGAGGCCCTTCGTCTCATCGACCGCCCTTCGCAAAACTCGCCTCAGGATTACCGTGTCCATCGCCTCCAGCGGCATGAGAAACAGGTCTATACGGAGGTCTGTCTTCTTGCATATCAGCTTCATAAGCGTCTTCGTTACGATGAGGTCGAAGTACTTCTCCTCTTCTCTCAGAATGTCCATCGTCCTGGCCACGGTCCCCGTGATATTCGGATTCGTCTTCCGGAGCTCCGGAACGACCAAAAGTCTGAGCCTGTTCCTGAGATACTTCTCCTTGAGGTTCGAAGAATCGATCAGGTAACCCGCCCCCAGTTCATCGAGAAACTCCTGAATCTCGCGCCTTTCGATCTCTATCAGCGGCCGGATGATCCTCGCCCGTACCGGCGGTATTCCCGAGAGGCCCTTCGGACCCGCGCCCCTGAGGAACCGCATGAAAAACGTCTCTATCTGGTCGTCCGCATTGTGTCCGAGCGCAAGCCTGTCGGAGCCGGTCTCCGCGAAAACCGCATCGAATACCCGATATCTCAACTCCCTTGCCGCCTCTTGTATGTTCATGGCCTGTTCCTGAGCATAGCTCTTCACCTCGACCGCCTTCGCAACAAAGGGTATGGTCAAGCCCTCACAGAGGTTCTCCGAGAACGCGACTTCGGCAGGTGTTTCTTCCGGTCTCAGGCCGTGGTCCACATACAATGCGTGAAGCCTGAGGTTGAGTTCCTCTCTGAGAAGATTCAGGACATGGAGAAGACAGACGGAGTCCGGACCGCCCGAGAGACCGACCAGCACCGTTTCTCCACGGGCGAGCATCGAGTATTTTGCTATCGTCGCTTTAGCTTTTTCGAGAAGTCTGTTTTGTTTTTGGTCCATGGGGGTCTTTCGAAGATAATACCCGAAGCGCCGGTCGTCTGTCCAGGAAGGAAGAATGCGTTCGGTTCTTACGTTCAGCCGCTATTCCGGCTGAAGTCCGTACTGCCTGAGCAACCCCAGGTCTTCGTCGTAGGGCGTTCCCGTTGTGGTGAGGTAGTTGCCGGTGAGGAGGCAATCGGCCCCCGCCATAAAAACCATCGAGTTGAATTCCCCGAGCACCTGCCTTCTCCCTCCGCAGACCCGTATCTGCTTATCCGGCAGAATGAACCGGTACAGGCTGATGATCTGCAAGGCCTCGAATGGATGAAGGGGCTCTCTTTTTCCAAGCGGCGTTCCCTCCACCGGGATCAGAAAGTTCAGCGGAACAGAGTCGATGCCCAGATCTCTCAATACAAATGCCATCTCGATTCTGTCATGCCAGGATTCGCCGGTCCCGAATATGCCCCCGGAGCATACGGAGAGACCGGTCGCGAGCGCGGCCTCGATCGTCTTCAGTTTATCGGCATAGGTATGGGTAGAGCAGAGGGAAGGGAAAAACTCCCGCGAGGTCTCGAGATTGTGGTGATACCGCTCGAGCCCGCTCTCTTTGAGCATCGCGAGCTCGTCCTTTTTCAGAAGTCCGAGCGTAGCGCATGGAAGAAGACCGGTGTCGCGAATCCTGCCGATCATCGACGCGATTCTCCCGAGTTCCCTTTTCCCCGCTTTTCTCCCGCTCGTCACGATACAGAACCTCTTGACCCCCGCCTCCTTTGCTTCGAGGGCCTTTTCGATGACCGCATCTTCCCCGATGAGGGGATAGGCCGGAATCCCGGCCCTGCTTTTCACCGATTGGGAGCAATAGGAGCAGTCTTCCGAGCATCCTCCGGACTTGGCGTTTATGATCGCACAGAGCTCCGCCTTGCCCTGTCGGAGCTTCTCGCGGATGTCGTTTGCGGCGGCGAAGAGATGGAAGAGTACGCCGCCCTGAACGGATGCGATGGCGGAGGCCTCTGCCCTAGAAATCAGTTCGCCGGCCGATATCCTTGCCGCAAGTCCCTTCATCCTTCACACCCCGAGGGCTTCGGAGATCTTTCCCGTGTCGGCAACTTCCCTGATCTTGACGGAACCTATTCTTTCCGGAAGGACGAATTTCAGCCTTCCCGCCACGGCCTTCTTGTCGAGCCGCATCAGGGAAAGGATCCTCTCCGCATTGACTCCGGACGGCATCTCGACAGGAAGACCGTATGCCTCGATGAGGGAACAGACCCTGTCCGCATCTCTCTCCCCCATCAGGCCTGTGAGGACGGAAAGTCTCGCCTCGACGCACATGCCGATGGCGACTGCCTCGCCGTGGAGGTAGGACGTGTAGCCGGTCATCGTTTCGAGCGCGTGTCCGACGGTATGCCCGTAATTGAGAATCGCCCTCACCCCGCTCTCTCTCTCATCTCTCGAGACGACCTCCGCCTTGATTTCGCAGGAGCGTTTAATGATACGCGCCACCGCTTCCGCGTCGAGATCGAGGATCTTTCCTTTCTCCTCTTCGAGGAAACGAAGGAACTCCTCGTCCCAGATGACGCCGTATTTGATCACCTCTGCCATCCCCGCGAGGAATTCACGCCGCGGAAGCGTCCTGAGCGTGTCGACGTCCGCCCATACGAACCTCGGCTGATAGAAGGTGCCTATCATATTCTTCCCGAGGGGATGATTCACTCCTGTTTTCCCCCCCACGGAGCTGTCCACCTGCGCAAGAAGCGTCGTAGGGACCTGGACCAAAGAGATTCCCCTCATGTATGTGGAAGCGACAAAGCCCGCAATGTCGCCAATGACGCCTCCGCCGAGCGCGACGATCGCCGACGACCTGTCCAGCTTCTGCTTGAGGAGCTCGCCATAGAGATAATAGGCCCACAGGAACTCTTTGTACTCCTCGCCGTCGGGCATGACGATAACCGACGCTTCACGGCCGACTCCCTTCAGGGAATCCGATATGGCGTCCCCGTAAAGGGCATAGACCGTGGGATTGCTGATGACCGCGATACGGCTGAACGGAAAATCTCTCAGCTTCCTGCCGAAGCCGCCGAGGATGTCAGCCCCGATGAATATGCCATAGCTCCTGTCTCCGAGTTCGACCCTTATCTCTTCCATCCGATCCTCTCGAGTATCTCCTCTGCGACATGGAGGGGCGATTTTTCGTCGGTATCGAGTATGATATCCGCTCCCTCATAAAACGGCCGCCTGATTTCGAGCAGCTCTTTGATCCGCGCAAGGGGATCGCCCGTTTGAAGGAGCGGCCGCTCGTTGTCGGAGCTCGTCCTCCTGAGGATCGTACCCGCTTCCGCCCGGAGGCAAACGATCACACCCTTTTGCCTGAGGACGTCCATGTTCTCCTGCCGCAGCACCGCCCCTCCTCCCGTCGAAATAATCACATTTCTCCTTTCGGAAATCTTCTTTATCATCTCTGTCTCGATGTCGCGGAATGCGGCTTCTCCGAGTTTACCGAATATCTCATTTATCGTCATCTTCCTCGCCTTCACGATCTCCTCGTCCACATCGATCATGCTCCACCCCAGGATGTGCGAAAGCTCCCTTCCGACCTCTGTTTTCCCTGTTCCCATGAAACCTGTAAGAACGATGTTCCTCATAATAAGGCATCTCTCCTATCCCGGAAGAAACCCGATACTAAGAAAACCGCATGTTTGACGGATTTTTGTTTGTCATCGAGTCCGCCCTCCCACGGATTGCGGGACTGACATCTATTTGCGCCTTCATTGTTATTGACCGGCAGACTTCCTCAGAAGCTCTTCACGTATTCCTGATAGGACCGGTAATTTCCCCTCACCTCTTCCATATGATCGCCGCCGAACTTTTCGAGAAACGCAGCGGCGACGATAAGGGCGGCCATCGCCTCCCCGACCACCGCTGCCGCGGGCACTGCGCAGACGTCCGAGCGTTCATACGCCGCTTCAAAAGGCTCTTTCGTGACGATGTCGACGGAGCTGAGCGGCTTTTTCAGCGTCGGTATCGGCTTCATGCCGGCCCTGATGATCAGGGGCATCCCGTTCGTCATGCCGCCTTCGATGCCGCCCGCGTTGTTCGTCTTCCGGTAAAACCCGCCTCCTGCTCCCCGCTCCGTGCCCTTTGCCGGTCCGTAGAAGATTTCGTCCATCACTTCCGAGCCGAAGCTGCCCGTCAGGGCGAAGCCGAGACCGATTTCGACGGCCTTGATCGCCTGGATCGACATCAGCGCCTGTGCAAGCCTGCCGTCGAGCTTCCTGTCCCACTGGACATGGCTTCCCAGCCCGGGAGGAAGTCCGGTCACAAAGATTTCGAAGACACCGCCGAGGGAATTCCCTTGTTTCATCGCCTCTTCTATGAGGCCGACCATCGCCCGAGAGGACGCTTCATCGGGACATCTCACAGGCGAAGCCTCTGCCCTGCGGAGCATCTCGGAAAGCTCCTCTTCAGAAACTTGCGCTCTGTTTTCCGGACTTCGCACGCTCCCTATCCGGGCGACATAGCTTCCCACCCCGATGCCGAACTCCGAGAGAAACCTCTTCCCGACTGCACCGAGGGCCACCCTTGCCGCTGTTTCCCGTGCGCTTGAACGCTCCAGGATGTTCCTCAGGTCATGCTGACGATATTTTATGGCGCCGGCCAGATCGGCATGTCCGGGCCGGGGCCTCGTCACGGCAGGGATCGACTCCTGGAACCGTGCGTCGGCAGACATGCCTTCGGCCCAGTTTTTGTGGTCCCTGTTTTCTATGAGGAGCGTGACGGGAGAGCCTATCGTCTTTCCCCAGCGGACGCCGGAAACGATCTCCGCATGGTCGGATTCGATCTGCATCCTGCCGCCGCGGCCGAACCCCGACTGCCTCCTCTTCAGCTCGCTGTCGATGTCGCCGGAGGAAAGGGAGAGATTCGCAGGAACGCCTTCGATCACGGCCGTGAGGGCCTTCCCATGCGATTCTCCCGAGGTGAAAAACCTTAGATTCGACATGCTAGAGTATATCACAAAAGCCGAGAAGCACGGTATTTGAAAGGAAATGAAAGAGAGTGGAAGGCAGGACGTTCGAGGTGCGCCGGTAAAGGAAACCCATGACAAGCGAAGGAAAAAACGTGAGCAGTGACGTCGCGTCTCCGGCAAAAATGAACCGGGGGAGATGGATGAGAGAAAAGAGGACACTCACCGTAAACAGTCCTCTGAATGTATTGCCTGTCTTTTCCTGGAGAAATCCCCTGAAATAGACCTCTTCGGGAAAAGCGACGCCGAGCAACTGGTAGAAAACTGCTCCCGGGGGCAAAAGGGTAAAGCTTCCCCCCGAGTGGGAAAGGAAGAGCGCGAAAGGGAGGAGGAAGACGAGAGAGGCAAGAAGCCCCGTCACACCGTCTCTGACGGAAAATCTGAGGCGTATCTGTCCCTGCAGAAGCACAGGAACAGTGAGAAGGAAAAGGGGGATCAGATACTTCAAAAAGGGAAAAGAAAAGGCATGATATACGAATACCAGCGCAAAAAGCGCGGGATACGTATGGAATGCCTTTTTCTGTCCGATATGCGGCCCGGCCTTTATCTCTCGCTTATCGTCTGCGTCTCAGAATCGCTAGAAGCAGCAAAGGCATCAGCAGCACCGCGAAATCAGCCGCCGCGGTCGGAGTGTTCTGCTTCGCACCGATCGAGCAGCCACCGCCGCCGCTCGAGGCAGGCTGCCCCCCGGACGTGAGAGTCATCACGACCACCTCGTTCGAATACAGCGAATCCCCCGCAACCCCGTTGAAAGCCCTTACCCTATACCAGTACTTTGCAGCGGGCACGAGTCCGGAATCAGTGAACGACGTTACGTTCGGTCCGACGACTGCTATCTGTGCATAGCCGTTGTCCACTCCTTTTCGCTCTATCTTGTACCCATCTTCAGTCTGGGAATTGTCCGTCCACGAAAGGCTGACCTGGGTGCTCGTGACCCCGGTTGCGGTGAGCCCCGTGGGAGGATTGACAGGGGTCACCGCCTGTGCTTCGCCGGAGTAAAAGGAGTCTGCGGGAATGGTATTGAACGCCCGCACCTTATACGTATAAAGCGTTCCGTCGATAATGCCGTCGCTGTCCGTATAAGTATACGGAACCGGTGGCATCGGAATGACGTCGGGCCTCGATATCCTCGGTACGGTGGTGATCTGTGCGAACGCGCCCGTCCCGGTTTTCCGTTCGATCTTGTAGCCGTCTTCGCCCGTTGCGTTCCCTGACCACTTCAGCGTAATCTGCGATGATGAATCCACGGTCGTGCCGAGGCCGGTCGGAGTCAGCAGGGAGGACACCGCCCGGTAAGCGTTGATCCTTCCTCCTGTCTGAATCCAGCCGCTCAGCGTCGGCAGCACATCGACGTATCTCAGTGCCGTCGCCCTGATCTGCGTGTAGGTGAAATTGGTGTAATAAGAATAGAGCAGCCCCATAAGCCCGGATACGTGCGGAGTGGCCATGGAGGTGCCTGAGGCGAAAGCGTAGCCTCCTGCAAGCCAGGTGCTCAATACATAGACGCCGGGAGCCGCCACCTGGACCGAATTGAGGCCGTACCCGCTGAAAGATGCCCTCGTGTCGTCCTGGTCAGTCGCTGCAACGGAGACGATATTGGCAAGCCCCCCGAATTTCGGGTTGCTGAAGCTTGCCGGGAATACCGGGGATAGATCGTTGTCGGTCTGCTCGTTTCCTGCGGCTGCCGCAAGGAGAAGGCCTGCTGTGTTTGCAAGTGAAATCGCATCCTTTTCAGCACTCGAGAAATCGCTGCCTCCGAAGCTGGCGTTCATCGCCACGATATTTATCCCTCTGTTCCTCATCATGACGGCATAATCTATGGCAGCGATCTCGTCGGCCGTCGTCCCCTGGCCGTCTTTATTCAGCATCTTCAGCGGCATTATCTGGACGCCCCACATCACCCCGGCAGTGCCCAGGCCGTTATTTCCCACGGCGCCTATGATCCCGGAAACGTGCGTCCCGTGGCCGTATTCATCCATAGGGTTGCTGCTTTCAGTCTTGGGAGAGACACAGACCAGGGGGCTGGATGGGTCAGAGGGGTCCTCGAGGCGGAACTGGGCGCAGGTCGTGAAATCCCACCCTTCCCAGTCGTCCACCTTTCCGTTTCCGTCGTCGTCAATACCGTTGTTCGGAATTTCTCCCGGATTGATCCAGCGGTTTCCGACGAGGTCCGTATGGTTGAGGTCGATCCCGGTGTCGAGGACAGCGAGAATGACAGCGTGGTTCCCGGTCGTAATGTCCCAAGCTCCGGGGGCTTTTATGTCCACCCCTGCGGTGCCGTTCGCGAACTGACCCGTATTGCGCAGGGCCCACTGCTGACCAAAATCGGTATCATTCGGTATCGCCGATGTGCGCCTGAGATAATTCGGCTCCGCATACTCGACAGCAGGGTCCGACATGTACTGCACTATGGCATCCCTTACCGAAAGACCGGAGGGAAGTTTGACGCGCTCGAGATTGGGGACGATCGAAAACCTCCTCATCACCGACGCGCCCACTATTTGATGCGTCTTCATAGACTGGGTTGTGATCGTGCCTGACCTGAACTTGACGATGACCTCCCCTTGCACGTATTTTCCCTTTTCCATGCCGGAGAGGATCGACTGAGCGGAGACCTTCAGGGCGGACGATTGTCCCGGCGCATCCGTCGAAAGGCTCCCGCTCTTGTCGGTTCCGCAAGATGCTATAAACAAAACCAGCAAAAGATAAATGACCTTCTTCATATTTAGACTCTCCTTATGAAAGAGATTTGGATCATATCAGCTTAAATTGAATCATATTAATTCTTTATTGTCAAGTAATTTTAGGCTTTTATTAGAGTTTTTTATGAGGGTTTGGTTTGACCCGTTGCCGTCAGGCAATCAAAATGAAGAAGACGGGACAATTTCCTCCCTCCTTCTGTCAGGATTCACATCCGGAATCCACCATCAAACTGAAGCATAGCAGAGAGATGGGCGTTTTTTGAGGGTCACGGCCTCAGGTTCCGTGAAGAGGACGGCAGTGTCAATCCCATTCTCGATTACGGTAAACACGCCCAAGATGCCGTGTTAGGGTGTACCTGTCCGTCATCACCCCCGAGCTATGATGTTTTCAAGATTGTAGGCAGCCTCCTTGTCTTCTCACGGACCTGCAGGGACGCTGTTGAGTTGTTGACCAAGTGCCGCTTAAATTTAAGAGTGATTTTCTTGCTCTAACAACGGCTTCTCCGCGCCTTGCAGCAACACTCGCCCCCGATCTGCTGATATTCAATATCCCGGCAACCTTCTCGCCGTTATACCCCAACTCTCTCACAGCCAAATAGCATATTGCAGCCCTAGCATCTGCTAACAGCTTCTCTCTGTTGCGTTGTTTCAAATCCCCTTCCCTTATCTCGAACTCGCTTGCAACAAAGCCGACCAATTTTGCTGAAAGCTCTGCAAATGTGCACGGTCCGGTTGACAAGATCAAAGTCTTTTACTTGCAGCGCCCTTGCCTCTCCTGGTCTCAGCGGGTGAAACATCATAAACTCAAATAAACCGGGTCTCTCACCGGCCCCTCCGGAAAGACCATGTCGTAGAGTTTAGGCGCCCGGAGATCGCACGCCCTGATGCCGACAAACGCTAGGGCTTTTCCTCCCCGCGCGAAGGCGTTATGGTCATCCCGACTCTTGACCTCATGAAGGCAAAAAGCCGGCTTACAGGAGGATGCAAAAACCTCTTGAAAGAATCGGGGCCCACCGAAAAGGAGAATATCTCCGGCCGATCACCCTTCACAAGACGGTAGCTGCCGGCCTTCTCATGGTCCTCAAAACCTGCTGGAATGTCGTGGAAGTCTATTTCCGAGAGAACTATAGCGCCGTTTTCGATCTTTGGCCCGATAATCCTGTGAGAATCTCTCAGCTTGCCGAAGAGAGCTTCCAGATGCGCCTTTTTCAGGTTTTTCTTTAACATATAATAGCCCAACTACTTACAAGAGTCCTACGACCTCCTCGCCCTCGCCGGAAAAATGCTTTCCGGTGTGCGAAGAATAGTGTAAGGAATCTTAGACACGAGGCTATCTCATATCTCCTTTTTTTCCACTTTCCGATAAAACTCGCATTTCTTGCAATCTTCATATTTCTGTGCATACGTCCCCTGCACTTTTCCTTCGCAGAAAGTACCCGCCACAACCCAGCATATCCGTCCGAAATTCGGATATGAAGGACATTTCATCGTTGCATCCCTTTCTCTCCCGCATTTCATATATTCCCAGCATTGCACTTTTAGCGACTCCTCTCCGCTCTGGTAGGGAAAATAGAGGCTGAAGGTAGAGCCTTGTCCCATCATACTCTCTGCGGATATGAAACCGCCATGCTCTTCGATAATCTTCCTGCTTATTGAAAGACCGAGTCCCGTGCCGTGACCTATCTCTTTTGTTGTGAAGAAGGGTTCAAATATCCGAGGCAATTTATCAGAAGGAATTCCCTCACCGGTGTCGGAAACCTTCAAGAAAACAAACGGCACATTATGCAGATTTTCTTCGCCTGCCGCTATCGTCAGCGTGCCGCCCTTCAGCATCGCATCTATTGCATTCGCTATCAAGTTGCTGAGAGCCTGCTTGCCCTGGTCTCTGTCTATCAGAACCTGCGGAAGATTCCCGCCTATTTTCACTTTCATGTCGATGGACTGTTCGATGCATGTCTCACTGTACAGCTTCGCCGCATCGCGAACGATATCGCCCACGCTATGCCTTTCGAGGTGAAGCCTTGCATCCCTTGAAAAAGTGAGGACATTCTTTAATATCTTCTCGAGCTTTTCCACCTCCGCTACGATCACGTCCGTATATCCCCTTTCTTTTGCGCCTGTTGCGATTTTGGACAGTCTGTGGGCAAATCCGCCGAGGGCGGTGAGGGGGTTTCTTATCTCATGCGCCACATCCGATGTGAGTCTTCCCAATGCTGCAAGCTTCTCTGCCTGGATCAGTTTATCCTGCGCTTTTCTCAGCTCATCCGTCTTTTTTGCTATCTCATTCTCCATTTGCTTCCGCTCGATGAGCTCTTGCTGAAGCTCGGTCTTAAGTTTCTGAACAGAAACCAGTATTTCACTGAATCGATACGCAAAAAAGCCTCCAAGGATAAGCAAGAGCCATGTAAATCCAAACAGCGAAAGGCGTATCTTTTTTACAGGGGCAAGGATAACGTCCACCGGCTTCTCCACAATTACGCCCCAGCCCCATTCTTTGACCGGGTGATAGGCTGAGATAACAGGCTCTTTGTGTACCGGGTCTATTATCTTTTCCACACCTTTTTCCCCCTTCACAACCTTCTGAACTACCGAAACGCCTGAGAAATCTATAATCCTGTCAATTGCCTGTTCAGAGTGATAGATAAGGTGTCCTTTCCTGTCCACTACGTAGATATGTCCTTCGCCGATTTCAATCCCGCTTAAGGCATCCTTTATGTAATCCGCTTTCGGCTGCATGACCAGAATTCCCTTAACATCCTCCTCCAATCTCATCGGTATCGCTATAGCAAAAAGATACCTTTGCGGCTCAGCAGCCCTCATATAGAACTCCGAAACATGGGGCGTCCAGTTTTCTGAAACGCCTTTGTACCAGTCCCTATCAGAAAAATCTTCGCCTATGGTCTGCGGTGTCTCAGGATAGTTGGCAACTTGCAGCCCTTTCGGCGTTGTTATAAATGCCCGGTCCAATAAAGGATAGTCATCAACGAGGTTTTTGAGATTTTTAGACATCTCATTTTTATCTCCCCTCCTCAAACCTGCTAAAAGATATGGTCTTGTGACAAAAACCTTACCAAGGTTGATATCACCCCTTAATCGATCTTCAATGTGATTGGAAGCGATGGTAGAAAACCATCCGGCTTCCATTATTATTCTGTCTTTAAGGGTAGAGGTCATCTGTAAATCGACCAAAGCGGCAAGCCAGAGAAGGGGGGCGGCAACAATGAGAATCCCCGCGAGGATAATTCTCCATCTCTTCTTTAATATCCACGCTTTCATCACCTGCTCCTTATTCATACTTTCCTGTTTATCTTGATCATGTCCCTATAAGTTGTTGAAGTAGGAAGCGACCCCCAATTAGAATTGATTACCACATCAAGAGCTAAAAGGAAATCGCTTTCTATGAAGAAAAGATACCGTAAGATGCAGAAAAAGGCAAACGGGAAGGTAAGGGAAATAGGCGAAGGGAGTGTATTGTTGGAACTTCCCTTGTCGGTGGCAACCGTATAAGGCGATTGATGTGCGAGGCTGCTGAAAAGGCGGATATTAAGGCCAGAGTTGTTAGCTTCAAGGGCAGTGTGCAGGCACTTCGCAACTGGGAGCCACATTTAAATCAGGCGAAAATCAGTAGGGCAGAGCGGTTCAGACTGATCAGTAATTTGTATGAAGCGATGACCAATACGCCGATCACACAACGTCCTGGGCGAAGTGAACCTCGATGCCTTAAGAGACATAAGAAAAATTATCAGTTAATGACCTTGCCAAGGCATGAAATGAGAGAGATTCAGCACCGGAACAGATATTATGCTACGGCAGCTTAAATTAGCGCCATTCTAGCCTGCCCCCTTTGTCTTCCCGTACACGTTCCTGCCCGTTTCCGGACCCTTCGACACCACGGCTGTTTTTTAGCTCCTTCCCCGAAATCCAGCCAGGATCAGCATCCCTCAGTCTTCGATTTCAACGTCACTCGCCTCCACCTGATCGGCCAGGTAGTTTGTTCCGTTGAACCCTTTCACTCTGACCTCGACGTTAGTCCCCTCATCGAGCCGGCCTTTCACACGGCCGTTCGCTTCCGCCTCGCTGTAATCAACGGATAAAGTCTTGTCAGTTTGGTGGGTCAGAACGAAGGTATGCTTTGCGGCGTTAATGCCAGAAACCACCCCTCCCACTTTGACAAAGAGGGCGGACGCAATGCAAGCCGAATTCAGACTGATCTCGGAAGACTCTATGTTTACCCTGAGATTATTATTGACCGCAAACTGAAGGAGCTGATCTATATTCTGGAGGGAAACCATCGAGTAATTGACGCTGAAAGCATTTGTGCCTGTGTTGAGCACAAAGGTCTTTGCAGAGGTGCTCAGACCGGCAATATAGCCCGTCAGACCTTCCTGATAACCGTTTCTCTTCTTGAAGTCGGCATCCGAGTAGCTCAGTGAAGAGACTTTCATGCCAACCGTGCAGTCGGCAGATGGAAAATCATTGACTTCAAACTCCCGCAGAATGAAATCAAGGACGAGCCTGTTGAACCCCGCAGATACGTTATAGTTATGGGATAAATCAATTGAACAGTTCCCCCCGGCGCAGTTCAAGGCGTGCGTTTGGTTCAGGCTGTCTTTGAAGGATGTGAAAGAACAGGCCCCGGAGACATTCGCCTGATCCGTGATCTTCACGCTCTGCTGGAATTCGAGATGGATTGTGCTGTAAGTATCGGCCGTGCAGTCCGCGACATTCAGGAGCTGCATCACCGACGAAAGGTTTGAAAGGTCCAAAGTCACGGGCCGGGACAGCATTTCGCACGTTGAACCTGCGGCCCCGGGCTTTGAGATTTGACCCCTGTAGAGAGTGGTTATCACCTGTCTATGGCTCGACATATCATCGGTTGCGAAAAGCGCTACGCTGCCTGACGAAGGCACTCCGCCTCCGCCGCCGCAGGATGTGAACGTGATCGACGCAGCAAGAACTCCGCTCAAAAGTATTCTTCTCATAAAAAACCTCCCTGACCCAGGCTTTGAATAGATAGATTTACAATTAGTGAAATAAATGGAAATAGGGCGCTGTCCCGAATGGCGCTAATCAGCGAATACGCATATCTATTCAGCCTCTGCGGATTCGCCAGCATCGCATAATTCGTCTTGCTTGTCCTCGGGTCGACCGGCCCCACCGGGTCGGTCGTCACAAACCTTCCGATCTCCGGCCGCATGTACCTCGCCCCAAAGTAATAAAGCCCTGTCTCCTTGTCCTTCTCTTTCCCCACAAACTTCATGTCGTTTTCGGTTGTCTGCGGGTCGATACTCTGCTCTTCTCCAAAAGGCCTGTAGTCCGCCCGCCGGACAACAGCGCCGTTGGCATCCGTCATCGCAAGCGGTGTTCCGGCAGGATCGGTGTGGTAGTAAAAGACCTTCTCTCCGGCAAGAGCGCCTTCGATAAAGGGAAAATCGCAGCTAAAATGCAGCCAGATAACTTTTCGCCCTTTTTCTACGGTTTTGCGTTCCTCCTTTTTCTCTTCCTTCTGTAAACAAATACCTGAATCAGTGCGATAAGCACGGAATAAAAAATGAAGCTCACTATAAGAAAGGTCCTGTCAGAAATGAAATGCAGGGTATTGGTTGGGCCTATTATAATAAAAAGTATAAGGTAACTGGGCGCATTAAGTATAAATCCTATATACGACAGGAGACCCTTTCTGAAGAGCACAAGATAATCCATGAGAAAAACCAGGAGAGATGCCAGTCCAAGGTTAAGTAAGACATACTTCCAAAACAATCTCTTATCGATTGGTTTCATCATATACCTTCCTAATCGAATCCACGGCTCTTCTCGAAAAACCAGGATCGGAATAGAAAACCTTCTCTTTCTCACCAATGCCATGTTCTATTGCCTTAAAAGCGTTTGGCACTACAGGCAACATACCTGCCCATTCTTGTATGCCTTCGTGAGAAGGAGAAGTTGCATCCATCAACGGATGCATAGCCATGCCAAGGGCCTCATATGCCTTGTCTTCTTGCCCGGCAGCCATCAAACTCTTGTATTCGGCAACCTTTTCCATGATAAAGGTAACCGTTCGGCCTGCTGCCTCGTCAGCATCCTGGTTTGGCGCACGCATGGCGTGCATATAAGAATGCGACGGGTCCTGATACTTCGGTGAGTCAGCTTCGGCACTCCCGCGTTGTAAAGCTGCTATGGCCGCCGGGGATAAATTTCCTGAAAATGCCCTTTCTATGATTCTTTTGTGTACCTGTTCAGGCCACTTCCCATCTGGATCAACGTACCTATACGGATTATTGAGCGAATAAACATATCTATTCAGCCTCTGCGGATTCGCCAGCATCGCATAATTCGTCTTGCTTGTCCTCGGGTCAACCGGTCCCACCGGATCGGTCGTGATAAACCTTCCGATCTCCGGCCGCATGTACCTCGCCCCAAAGTAATAAAGCCCTGTCTCCTTGTCCTTCTCTTTCCCCACAAACTTTTCATTGTTCTCAAGCGTGCCTGTAATGGACTGCTCCTCTCCAAAGGGCCTGTAATCCGCCCGCCAGACGACAGCGCCGTTGGCATCCGTCATCGCAAGCGGTGTTCCGGCAGGATCGGTATGTCAAAGTGTAAGTGTATATTTTAGGTTTGACCCCACTTTTCTCTTTTCTTTCTCCGTTAAATGTCAAGGTTTCTTGCACCTAAAGGTTCTTTTTAGCAAAGCCAAACTCTTTACTTTTTCTATCAAGATACTCTTCCCAAAGCATAAAGAGCCTGCTTTCATTATCACTCACAGGGTGTTTCGCAGGATCATATGTGCCAGAGACAGGCATATACCGAACAAATCCTTCAATTTCTGAAGGATAATCGAAGTCAGCATATACCGCCTCAACCTCGCCCAATGGATCATCCAAATCTCTCCGCCTGTCAAATAATCGGGCCAAAACCAAATAAAGCCATTTGCGGCGCAAGTGCTCGTCGCTCTCGGGCTGCTCGCTCGCTGCAAGTTTATTAAGTAATTCACCAACAAGCCAAACCCTATCCTTGTCCAGGCTGGACAATTCCTTAACAATCACTATAGCATCATCTGAACATCCGTCAGCAAGAGAACGGGCAAGTTCAATGATATCCTTCCAACCCAAAAACTTATGCTCATATCCCCATGCTGCTTCTTGCCAACTCAGCTGACATCGCCTTTTAATAAAAGAGATTGGAATTTGTTTATCAGTCATGGCGTATTAGGGATTCCATTAATCGAACCGTTAGGTACAAATCGTTGGTGTGTAAGATTCCCTGTCTTCTCAACAATGTACTCAAAACGTCCTGTCTGTCCGTTGAGAGTGCCTTCAACTTGAGTCAACGTCCGAGTAACGCCGTCACCCCCTACAATCTCAAAATGCGTCCCATTTCGCGCAGCTTCCTCCCGCATAAAGGAAGCTGATCTGTGAGCAGCATCACCTTTAAGAGCACTGGCTACTGGTCTTGCCTCGAGCAGAGCCCTTCCTTCAATTGACAAGGCAGGACTTGCTGACCGAGCACCTGCCACGATACGGCCAACGACAAGACCGGTCGCCTCCATCGCAGCTACTCCCGAGGTAAATTGGCCAGCTGTCTGTGACGGGGCGGTCAACGCCTCTTTCGATTCCGGAGCGTTAGCAGAACTTGGAAGCAATAGGTTATAGAGAAAAGGCAGCAACCATGGCATTCTCCCATCCGGATCCACATACCTGTATGGATTATTCAGCGAATAAGCGTATCTATTCAGCCTCTGCGGATTCGCCAGCATCGCATAATTCGTCTTGCTCGTTCTCGGGTCAACCGGCCCAACCGGGTCAACAGTAATGAATCTTCCAATCTCGTCCTTCATGTACCTCGCCCCGAAGTACTGCAGCCCCGTCTCCTTGTCTTTCTCTTTCCCCACAAACTTCATGTCGTTTTCGATTGTCTGAGGGTGAATTACTTAATAAACTTGCAGCGAGC
>JAMCWJ010000094.1 GCA_023475105.1 Nitrospirota bacterium | reverse complement strand
AGGTGAGTCAGGGCGTGATGCAGTTCGAGGGCGCAGCCAGGGTGTATGACTCGGAGGAAGGGGGCATGGAGGCGATCCTCGCGGGGAAGATCCGACCGGGCGATGTCGTGGTGATCAGGTACGAGGGGCCGAAGGGCGGCCCGGGTATGAGGGAGATGCTTTCCCCCACCGCGACGATTGCCGGAATGGGACTGAGCGAATCGGTCGCCCTCATCACCGACGGCAGGTTCTCAGGCGGCACGAGGGGGCCTTGCATCGGACACATATCGCCGGAGGCGATGGAAGGCGGGGTGATTGCGGTGATACGGGACGGCGACAGGATCAGGATAGATATCCGGAAGAGAAGGATAGACCTGATGGTGCCGGATGACGAGATACGAAAAAGACTCTCCCAGTGGAAGCCTCCGAAGGCGAAGATAAGAAAAGGGTACCTTTCTCGATATGCGCGCGGCGTCAGTTCCGCGGGCAATGGTGCGGTGATGAAGTGAGAAACCGACCACCTCTGCGGGAAAAGTTTATTTCCTTTTATCCGCTGTTTTGGTAGAATTGTAAAACCTTAAAGGAGCTTGCAGGCATGAAGATGACGGGGTCTGAAATCATTATCGAATCCCTGAGAAGGGAAGGGGTGAAGCATATCTTCGGCTACCCGGGCGGCGTGGTCCTGAATATTTTCGACGCTTTGTACGACACCAAGGATGTGCAGCTGATTCTGACGAGACACGAACAGGGAGCGATCCATGCGGCGGACGGCTATGCCAGGGCGACCGGGAAGGCCGGGGTCGCCCTCGTGACCTCAGGCCCCGGGGCGACGAATACCGTAACGGGTATCGCAACGGCATGCATGGATTCGATCCCTCTCGTGGTTCTGTCCGGGCAGGTGCCTACCATGCTTATCGGTAACGATGCCTTTCAGGAGGCCGACATCGTCGGGATAACCAGGCCGTGTACAAAGTACAATTACCTCGTGAAGGACGTGAATGAGCTCTCGAAGATTATCCGGGAGGCCTTCCATATCGCGACAACCGGAAGGCCCGGCCCGGTCCTCATCGACCTTCCCAAGGACGTGACGACCGCAAAAACGGAGTTCCACTGGCCGCATATCGACGTGCGGAGCTACAAACCGACCTATGAAGGCAACAAATACATGATCACCCAGTCCGCCCACCTCATCGCGAAGGCGAAGAAGCCCGTGATCATAGCCGGGGGCGGGGTGATCAGTTCGGGGGCGGCGAAGGAGCTCCATGAATTCGCGGAGCTTACCCGTATCCCCGTGGCGATGACCCTCATGGGTCTCGGCGGTTTCCCGGGCACGCATGACCTCTCCCTCGGCATGCTCGGCATGCACGGAACATACTACGCGAACCGCACCGTGCAGGATTCGGACCTGCTTATTGCCATAGGGATGCGCTTTGACGACAGGGTCACGGGAAAGATAGACGCCTTTGCTCCTCATGCGAAGATCATCCATATCGATATCGACCCGACTTCGATCAGAAAGAACGTGAGAGTCGACATCCCGATCGTCGGCGATGTCAGGCGCGTGCTGACCGTCCTGAACAAGATCCTGAAGGAAGAGATCCAGGAGCAGTGGGAAGAAGTGAGAAAGGCCTGGCTCAAACAGGTGGAGGCGTGGAAGGCCGAGAGGCCGATGACGTACACCTGGAGCGACGAGGTGATAAAGCCGCAGTTTGTCGTCGAGAAGATTTACGAGCTCACAAAAGGCGACGCCATCATTGCGACCGAGGTCGGGCAGAACCAGATGTGGGCAGCTCAGTTTTACAAGTATGACAAACCGCGGACGTGGCTCTCCTCGGGCGGACTCGGGACGATGGGCTATGGTTTTCCCGCCGCCATCGGGGCGCAGCTTGCGCACCCGGGGAAGCTTGTGATCGACATTGCGGGGGATGGGAGCATCCAGATGAATATCCAGGAACTCGCCACGGCGATTGTGAACAAGCTCCCGGTGAAGGTGGCGATCCTGAACAACCGGTATCTCGGCATGGTGAGGCAATGGCAGGAGCTCTTCTTTAACGAACGCTACTCATACAGCCATCTCGATGTGACCCCTGACTTCGTCGAAGTTGCCCGTGCGTACGGGGCCCTCGGTTTACGGGCAACGAAGCCCTCCGAGGTCGAGCCGGTACTGAAAGAAGCCTTCAGGGTGAAGAAACCGGTATTTATGGATTTCGTGATCGACTGGAAGGAAAAGGTCTTCCCCATGGTGCCTGCAGGCGCGCCCATAGACCATATGCTGTTCGAGGAGACTGAAAAAAAGGGGGAGAAGAAACTAAAGGCGGTCAAATAAGGAGAAGGAATGAGACATACAATCTCTGTTCTTGTGGAAAACAAATTCGGCGTTCTTTCGAGGATATCCGGACTTTTCAGCGGACGAGGATATAACATCGAAAGCCTCTCCGTCGGCGAGACGATAGACCCGCAGATATCGACCATGACGATCGTGACGACGGGAGACGATCAGATCATCGAGCAGATCACCAAGCAGTTGAACAAGCTGATCGATGTCATCAAAGTCACCGATATGACCGAACTCGAGCATGTGGAACGCGAGATGGTCCTTGTGAAGATCGCCCCGAGACAGGAGGACAAGCCCGAGGTCTTGAATATCGCCGAGATATTCCGCGGGAGGATTGTCGACTCGAGCCAGAAGACCTATACCATAGAGATCACAGGAGACGAAAAGAAGATCGAGGCCTTCATCGAACTGATGAAACCGATGGGCATCAAGGAGTTTGTCAGGACGGGCAAGGTGGCGATCTCGAGAGAAGGCGTCAGGAAGAAATGAACCTTTTCCTTCATCGATGATGAGAGAACCCGGCAAGATAGCCCTGTTCACCACCCTCAACGGTTCTGAACTCAAAGAAGTCGCCCCCTATCTGATTCCCGTGTCATTCAGGAAAAAGGAAGCGATCTTTTCTGAAGGAGACCCTTCGGAGTGGCTCTATATTGTGACCGAAGGAAAGGTGAAGATCACCAAACTCTCTATGGACGGCAAGGAGATCATCCTCGAAGTAATCCATCCCGGCGATTTTTTCGGGGGTCTTGCAGTCCTCAGAGGGTTTCCTTATCCCGCTAATGCCGTGGCGATGGAGGACTCGAAGCTACTGAAGATCTCGCGGTCGAACCTGATGAGGGTCCTCGACAGATTCCCGAATCTCATGTACTGCATGGCGCAGCAGGTCGGGGACAGAATGAAGGAATCGCACGAGACCCTGAAGAACATCGCGCTCGAAAGGGTGGAGGCGCGGATCGCTTCGCTCCTGCTCAAACTGTCGGACAAGACGGGAAGAAAGACGGACGAGGGAATTGTGATCGAGATGAGGCTCACGAAGCAGGACATCGCCGAGATGGTCGGGACGACCGTCGAGACTTCGATCAGGACGATATCCAAGCTCAAGAAGGCCGGAATCATGGCGGAAAAAGAGGGGAGAATAACGATAAAGAACCCCGGGAAACTGAAGGCCCTCTGCTATTAGTGCCTCCTTGTCGCGCGTGGATTCCCTTCATGCGCGGTCACCGGCTGCCCGACAGGGGCGGGAAGTCTCCCCCTGCGAAAAAAGTCTGCCCTTGATCGCATCGGAACTATCTTCAAAAGTGAAAACTTCCCGATCATTCCTCCGATTTCGCATAGATCGTCGCGAGCATGTTATAAAAGAAGAGGAATACCGACAATGCCTCGACGAGCCCGAAGACGACAGTCAGTGTCTTGTAAACACCGGTTTCAGGGTTGGTACTCTCCAGGACGTAGAAAAAAAGCATGCCGATGAGACCGATATTCGCGAGCCAGAATTGTATTTCCCCCAACTTCGGGCTTTTCAGCGGTTTCCCGGTGAACCTCGGCAGAATATGATACCCTACGCCGTAGATCATCATCGACACCCATCCGAGAAGATTCAGATGAGAGTGCACGAACTTGAGAGAGACCATCGGGGGGGATGCGAGCATCGCTACTCCAAAGAGCGATGCGATGAAGAGATAGATGATGCTCATCCCTATGAAATTCTTTACGAACCTGTCCATACAAGACCTCCTTTTTCCTTTCTCCTACATTATAGCAGGACGGATTCGGCCTGCTATGACGGCCGTCATAGGGATGCCCCGACCGGGTTCCGGAGAATGTTCAGACTTTCTCGTCCGCGCCTCGCCGTGCAGGACCGTCAGAAGAGCTCCCTGACCGGGTTTTTCGCTGCAGCATCAGTAACGGAGTGAAGGCATTTCCTTCCCGACGTATCTCCCTGTAGTACCCGTATCCCCTCTGTGCCTTGTGACAAATGGTGAAGCAGGATATAATTGACGTGATGAAAAGATCCGGCGCACCCGCAAGGAAAAGGAAAGAAAGGTGATATGTCCTCAGCAGATGCCCCCATAAAGCGAAGCGACCCGGGGCTTTTCCCGGGAAGTGGCGTGCGTACAGGGGTCGTCTTCACTTTGATCATCGGGTTGGCGATCAGCACTGCCCTTGTCGGGTATCACAGCTTTTCCGCCGTCGGAGGCGCCGTATGGCGGATAGGCTGGGGGCTCGGTCCGATCGTTTTCCTGCATTTCACGGCCATTGTCCTCTGCGGTCTGGCGTGGCGGGTACTGTTCAGTCCGGAGCGGGCTGCGCGCGCAAAGCTTTTGATTACCCTTCGGTGGATCCGCGAATCCATCAACTCCCTGCTGCCTGTGGCGCACGTCGGAGGAGACATCGCGGGAGTCCGGCTGCAAGTGCTGCAGGGAACCGGTGTGAATGTGGCGAGCGCCGGCATTGTTGCCGACAGAACCGTCGAAGTGCTCTCGCAGTTTTTCTTTTCCGTCGCCGGGGTCTCGATTCTGATGGAGAGGGGAGGGAATCATGACCTTCTGCGATGGTCCATTTTCGGTCTGATGGTGATTTTTCCGGCTCTGATCGCGTTGCTGGTTGCACAGCGCCTTGGTGTTCTGAGGGTTTTTGAAAGGGTGCTTTTGAAGGTCTTGCGGAAGTGGGGATGGAAGCCTGCGGGTGAGAATGAAGGTATCCATGACGCGCTGTGGGAGATCTATGGCAGCGGCCGCCGGCTGGCTGCGGCTACGTTCCTTCATACCCTCGGCTGGGTGCTGGGCGCCGTCCAGATCCGGCTTGCCCTGCACTTCATGGGGCAAGAGACCGGCTGGGCCGAGGCCTTTATTATCGAGAGTCTTTCCCAGGTCGTATGTACTGCCGCGTTCATCATGCCCGCTTCACTCGGCGCCCAGGAGGCAGGGTACATGGTAGTCGGAGGACTCTTCGGGATACCTCCGGAACTTGGGCTCGCGCTCTCGCTCGTCAAGAGGTTCTGCGACATTGTCATCGGCATCCCCGGCCTTCTCGTGTGGCAGGGGTTGGAGGGAAGGCATTTTTTGACACTCGGGAGAGGCAGGCGCAGCGGGGCTGGAACTCCCTCGGAAAGGTGATCGCATCGTTGTTGCACGGGCTGAAACGCATGGCCGCGAGTGGGCTCTAAGCGCCCCATCGGCCCGGATATGCCGGCGCCTCCCTTTGAGATTACGCGGTTTCGCGCTCCACGCCGAAGCGTTCCCTGTAGGCCGCAAAATGCGGGTCTTCCCGGGCCGGGTCGAGGCCGAAGTCCTCGATGCCGTACACGTGCTTCATACGGTTCTTATTGCGACCGGACTGCAGGAAAGAGCGCATGCACTCTTCCGCATGGAAGGAAAGAGCGAGCCCGAAACGTTCATATATGCTTCTGACCGTCGCGGACGGATCGCGCACGAGGTCCAGGTACCTGACATTGATGAGACGATCAGTCATGGAGGCAGTACCCTGAAACTCCATGATGTTTCGCACCTTTTCGGACAGGACGCGGGCCTCGTCCAGACCCACCTGGCGGGGATCAATGCCGCTGCTGAACGCGCTCCACAGCAATTTCGTCAGATTTGCCACCGAGCCCAACACCTTCAGCGGGTCGCGGTGCAGAAACACGAGCTGCGCATCGGGATATACCGTACACAGGGCCTTCAGTGCGTGGACGTGATCGGGGGCCTTCAGTACCCACCTCTCACCGGGACACAGGTGCTGCAGATGCTGGAGGAAGCGCCGGTGAAAAGCGTAAACGGGGGTCATATCTCTTGTCCTGAGCCAGGACTCATAGGAGGGGATACGAAACGTGCAGAGAAACTCGTCGGATTGAAGCACATAGCTCATAAGAGTTATGCACTCCTGGGGGAGAAGGGCGCCAACGGGATGGGCTTTCGAGATGTCCGGCTTGATGCGGCGGAACAGCCTGAGTTGTCTCTCCGCTTTTGCAATGCGCGCATCCCGAGCGAACGGCTTTTGCGTCGGGGACGGAAGCGGGAACATCGTCTCCCACGTCAGAGGAACGCGGCCGGCCGGATCTTGCGCCAGGAGATCGTGAAGGAAGGTAGTGCCGCTTCTCGGTAAACCGGTAATGATGAGAGGCCGGTCGATGGGGCGTTCCAGGATCTCAGGCCTTTGGCGCCACCAGCTTTCGAGCCTCAATCTCGTATCGAGCAGGTGCTGCAGGTGCTGACGGGCGGCAAACTGCCCGAAAAAGCTGAGTCGTGCTTCCGTGTTGCAGGCATCGACGAGGACGCGCAGCGCCTCCTCGCAAGGGGGATCGCCGAAGTCTTCGAGACGAGTCCTTCGCCTCGCCCCTGCGAGCAGAGCGTTCGCGTCGAGAGGGGCAAGTTTTCGTTTTATGGCGTCCCAATAGGTGAGGGCCGGGCCCGAGGGCGGGTTTTCACGGCCGTTGAGATCCATTTTGAGACAATAGTTCATATTTCGTCTCCACTCCACTATTCAGAATACCAGACACGGTCGCAGGGTTCAACCAGCTTTTGAGCGGAGAAACAGTCCGAAGGTGTTCCCCGACGCGCCGGCCGGGGTCTGATGTGCCGTTTCCGGACGGCTCTGAGGCGATTCTTACAAGGCGGGGGCCTATGTAAGGAATCGAATAATTCCCGAATTCCCGTACTTCCTTGACTTTACCGGGCGTGATGATATTTAATAATAATTCGATTATGAGAAGGCCTTGTATCGCAGCCAACTGGAAGATGAACAAGACCGTTCCGGAGGCGATGGACTTTATTTACGAGTTCCTGCCTTCGGTGGCGGATGTGAAGGACGCGGATATCGTGGTTGCGCCTCCTTTTACCGCGCTTTTCGCCGCAGCGGAAAGGCTTGTCGGGACCAATGTGATGCTTTCCGCCCAGAACCTCTATTACGAGGAAAAGGGGGCCTTCACCGGGGAGATTTCTGCGCCGATGCTGGTGGATGTGGGCTGCGATTTTGTGATTATCGGACATTCGGAACGGAGGCAGTACTTCGGAGACACGGACGTGATCGTGAACAAGAAAGTAAAGGCTGCGCTGAACAACGGGCTCCGGGTCATCTTCTGCATGGGAGAGACGCTGAAGGAACGTGAGGCCGGTCAGACCTATGAGGTTTTACAGAGACAGCTGCTCGAAGGCCTCAGGGAAGTTGAAGCGCGTAAGGTGATAGTTGCCTATGAGCCTGTATGGGCGATCGGTACCGGAAAGACCGCGACCCCGGAACAGGCCCAGGAAGCGCACCAATATATCAGAAGTAAACTGAGAGAGAGCGGACGGGACGAAGCCGATTCCGTCAGGATACTATACGGCGGGAGTGTGACACCGGAGAATGTCGACAGCCTGATGGCATGTCCCGATGTCGACGGTGCACTGGTCGGAGGAGCGAGCCTGAAGCCCGGCAGCTTCGAACGAATAGTTAAATTTACAAGGGGGCATCAATGACGGTATTTCTTACGATAATCCATTTGCTTGTCTGTTTCTTCCTTATCTTCATCGTTCTCATTCAAAGCAGCAAAGGCGCCGAACTGGGAGCTGCCTTCGGAGGCTCGAGCCAGACGCTTTTCGGAAGCCGCGGAGCCGCCACGCTTTTGAGTAAGTTAACGACGATCGCCGCGGTCATCTTCATGCTCACGTCCCTTTTTCTCGCCATGATCGACGTGAGGAAAGGCTCGGTGGTAAAACGGACCGCACCGATCGAACAGAAGACGGGCATCCCTTCCCCGCAGGGGCCGGTACAGACAGCGCCCCAGCAGGGACCGGTCCAGGCCCCGCAGCAGGCGCCCGCACCGCAACCCGCTCCCGCAAAATAGGGTTGTGAGGAATGAGATCGCTGCGGAACTTCTGATACGAAGGAGACGCGAGAGACATTAGCGATTGTCATCCTTCCATCCGTGTTCTCCCACAAGCGGCACGAATACGCAGGGAGTGTGATACTCTTTTGACAGGCGGCCCTGGAGCTTCTTTGCCTTGATGAGTTGCTGGGCGAAGCGGTCACCCACAGGTGCGACGAGTATGCCTCCTTCCGAAAGCTGCTCTGCGAGGGGTTCCGGTATTTCGGGTGCTCCTGCGGTTATCAGAACCCTCTCAAAAGGAGCTGCCTCGGGCCATCCGAGAGTTCCGTCCGCCACCCTGAAGTGTATGTCCGCATAGCCGAGATATCTCAGTGTCTGTTCCGCCCTTTCCGACAGCGACCGGATTCTCTCCACGGTATACACCTCCGCCGCGAGTTCTGCCAATATGGCCGCCTGATAACCCGAACCCGTTCCTATTTCAAGAACCTTTTCGCCGCCTCTGAGTTCGAGGAGTTCCGTCATTACCGCGACGATGTAAGGCTGCGAGATTGTCTGACTTTCTCCAACAGGCAACGCCATGTCGTCATATGCCTTGTCTTGCAGGGATTCATCGACAAAAAGATGCCGGGGAACCTTCTCCATCGCGCGCAGGACGCGCGGGTCCTTTACCCCGCGCGGGACGAGTTGATCGGCAACCATCCATTCCCTGAGTCTTTGAAAAGCCGCTGTCGGTATGCCTTCTGACAAGGGTCTCTCTCCCCGCATTATTCTATTATCAAGTGTATCAGCATTTCTGAAGAAATTCCATTCGCGTGAGAATGCCGGGACCGGTATTGTTGGTGTAGTAATGTATGATGACTGAGGCATGGAAAACGTGAACGCAGAATTCTTTGAAATTGCCGTCAGGGCGGCACGACGTGCCGGGCGGATCATCACCGCTTATCTCGGCAGGATCTCGAAGGACGACATCGGCCTGAAACAGACTTCGGACTTTGTGACGCGGGCGGACAAAGAAGCTGAGAGGGTCATGAAGTGAGGAACGTGTTCGGGGGGGATCATAAACAGATAAGTCGGGATGACGGGCGCATCAACGCGTCGTTCAAGATTTCTCCCCGGCTCCGGTAAATACTTTCAGGCTCGCGTATGGATATCCCGGGCTTTGCTGCGGCATGATTTGACATCTTTCTGCTCCCTGCCTCGCTTTTGACGTGTCAAATGCTTACATGCCCTTATTATAACACCCTCAAAGAATCATCGCCCGCTCCCCTGGAGTTCCTCTCTCTTCTGATGAGATCGTTTTCCCGCACCCCCTCGGGGACCTCCATAAGAACCGTGTTCCCGTTCCGCGCGGAAGTGATATCCGTCCCCTCCGTGTCCTTCATCGCTATGACGGAGCAGGGCTTCTCCTCCAGACCGGGCGAGAGATACTCTATGCGGTCCCCGATATCGAGCCTGTTCCTCAGAGCGACCCTTGCCGTATCGCCATCCAGCGCAAGGACGACGCCGATGAGGTCATGACTCATCCTGTAGCTCTCACCGTCGAAATTGTAGTCCGCATCAGGCTGTTTTCCGAAAAACATCCCGGTTGTGTAACCCCTGCTGCTGCACATTCCGAGCTCCCGGATCCATCGCGGATTCACGGCATATGTGCCGCCTCTTTCCTGCAGGGAATCGATCGCCTCCCTGTAGGTCTTCACCACACCGGCCACATAATTGATGCCCTTCATCCTTCCCTCGATCTTGAAACTGTCGACACCCGCTTCTGCAAGGCGGTCGAGGTGTCCGATCATGCAGAGGTCCTTCGAACTCATCAGGTAGGTTCCCCTGTCGTCCTCGCATACGGGCAAATACTCGCCCTGTCTCTTCTCTTCCATCAGGGCATAATTCCACCGGCAGGAGTTGGTGCATTCACCCGTGTTCGCAGGCCGTGACGCAAGAAAGCTGCTGATATAACATCTGCCCGAATAGGAGATGCAGAGAGAACCGTGCACGAAGACCTCAAGCTCGGCTCCGGTCTTGCCGCGTATTTCCCTTATTTCATCGATCGTCAATTCCCTTGAAAGCACGAGGCGCTTTGCGCCGAGGCTTTCCCAGAAACGGGCCGATTCCCCGTTCGTGATATTGGCCTGAGTGCTCATATGGATGGGCGCCCCGGGGAACTTCTCTCTGACCAGCGCGAATACCCCCGGGTCCGACAGAATAATGCCGTCGGGTCCGAGTTCCTTCAGAACGTCGATATGCTCCGCGATCTCCCTCAAATCCCTGGTATGGGGGAAAATGTTCACCGTTACGTAAACCTTCACGCCCCGTTCGCGGGCATAGAGGAGAGCGGCCCTCAGTTCTCCGTGGTCGAAGTTCCCCGCTTTGCTTCTCAGGCTGAAACGCGAATCCCCGAGATAGACCGCATCGGCGCCGTAGTGAATCGCGGCCCTCAGCTTTTCGAAATCGCCCGCAGGGGCCAGAAGCTCAGGCGTTCTCACAGGGCATTCCCTCCCTTCGCCGCCTTCTTCCTGCACCTCTTTATCTGCTCGCGGGCAAGCAGGTCGCACCGCTCATTCTCTGAATGTCCATTGTGTCCCTTTATCCAGACCCATTCCGTCTCGTGGGGTTTTGCCGCCGCCGAAAGCCGCTCCCACAGGTCCCTGTTGAGGACTTCCTTTTTCTGGGCCGTCTTCCAGCCCCTTGCGATCCAGCCTTCTATCCACTCGGACATGCCCTTCACCACATAATTCGAATCCGTCGTGATCCTCACCCTGCAAGGCTTCCTGAGCGCTTCGAGGGCCGAGATGAGCGCCATCAGCTCCATGCGGTTATTCGTGGTCAACGCTTCACAGCCGAAGATCTCTTTTTCTCTTGTCCCGGAACGTAATATTGCGGCGAAGCCTCCGACACCGGGATTGCCGCTGCATGCGCCGTCCGTAAAAATCTCGACAAAGGGCCTCTCCGTCTTTTTCACAATCCATTATATTACATCCTTTCCGAGCTGCGAGTCCATGCAGGCGCGTCCCCCGAAAACTCAACATCCACTCTGCGTGAGGATGCATTCGAACGGCTTCAGCGGGCCGGCTCACCTTTCGGGTGAAGCGGCCCGGCGCCTCGGAGCGAAGCGAGAATGAGAGCGAATGCCGTCCTCACGCAGGCATCATTTTCTCGATGGTGGATTTGGGGTCGCGTCCTTTACAGGTCGCGCCTTTATGCTACAATGACGGCAGGCGGAACTGTTGCGGACACTGTCTTTCGCCGGAAAGGACACTCGATGAAACGCAGCGTATGGAATCTCAGACCTCTGTTTGAGGACGACAGCGACCCGCGCATGGAGGAGAGGCGGAAGATCGTCGAAAAGAAGAGCTATGAATTCATCCGGAAGTGGAAGGACCGCCGGGATTATCTCGTCGACCCTGCGGTGCTCAGAAAAGCCCTTGACGAATACGAAGAGTGGAACAGGTATTACGGCGCCGACGGGGACGAGGGCTACTATTTCATGCTCAGGACACAGCAGGACCAGAACGATCCGAAACTGAAAGCCAACTACAACAGGATAGAGGAGTTCAGCCACAGGATCCAAAACGACATCCAGTTCTTCCACATACGGATAAGCAAAATCCCGCGGACAAGACAGAAGATGTTCCTTCGGCAAAAAGGTCTGAAGCCTTACCGGCACTACCTCGAAAGGCTCTTCGCGGAATCGAGGTTTCTCCTGAGCGAGGCAGAAGAGAAGATACTCACCCTCAAAGCGCCCACCTCCTATTCGAACTGGGTGCGTATGACGTCGGGCTTCCTCGCGAAAGAAGAGAGGGAAATACTGTCGGAGGACGGCGGGAAAAGCCTTAGGAATTTTTCCGAGATCCTGAGTCTCATGAACAGTCCGTCCCGGCGAGTGAGGGATTCCGGGGCAAAGGCCTTCAACGAGATCATGAGAAAACACTCCGATGTCGCCGAAGCCGAGCTTAATGCGATACTCGCAAACAAGAAGACCGATGACACCCTTCGCAGGATGGACCGCCCCGATCTCGGACGGCATGTCAGCGACGACATCGAAAGCGGGATCGTCGATGCGCTCATCGGGACGGTCCTCGAAAGGTTTCCGATCGCTGCAAGGTATTACGAACTAAAGGCCGGTTTGCTCGGAGTGAAGCTCCTGAAGTACCACGAGAGGAACGTCGAATACGGCCGGATCACCGGACAATACTCTTTCGCGAAATCCGCCGGGATCATCAGAAAGGTGCTTCGCAGGCTCGACGCGAAATTCGCGGACATATTCGCCGCCTTTCTCGACAACGGCTTCATCGACGCCCTTCCCAGGCAGGGAAAGGCGAGCGGCGCCTTCTGCGCCCATCACCTTATCTCACAGCCTACCTACATCCTTCTCAATCATACCGGCAAGTTTAATGACGTCCTCACCCTCGCCCACGAAGTCGGCCACGGGATCAACAACGAGCTGATGAAGGAGAAACAGAACGCGCTCAACTTCGGGTCGCCCCTTTCGACGGCGGAGGTCGCAAGCACCTTCATGGAAGATTTCGTGCTCCAGGAACTTCTCAGAGAGGCGGACGACGAGCTAAGGCTGGCGGTGTTGATGAACAAACTGAACGATGATGTCTCGACCATATTCAGGCAGGCGGCGTGCTACCGGTTCGAACAGGAATTGCATCAGGCCTTCAGGCAGAAGGGGTATCTCGCAAAGGAGGAGATCGGGGCGATCTTCCGAAAACACATGGCTGCGTACATGGGCGACTTTGTCGAACAATCGCCGGGCTCAGAAAACTGGTGGGTGTACTGGGGACATATCCGGCATTTCTTCTACGTTTATTCCTATGCCAGCGGCCTGCTGATCTCGAAGTCCCTGCAGAACTCGGTCAAGGAGAATCCGCGTTTTATCGAAAAAGTAAAGGATTTTCTGTCCGCAGGCTCATCGGAGTCCCCTCGAAACATTTTCGAGGGCCTCGGGATCGACATCGCCGAAACTTCTTTCTGGGACAGAGGGCTGGACGAAGTGGAGAACCTCCTGCAGGAGACCGAGACATTGGCCCGGAGGTTAGGGAAGATCAGATGAGCCGCGGTCGAGCACGCGGACCGGCCCGCAGGCGCGCGCTATGGATTATTCGCCCCTGCTTCTCCTTCAAGAAGGATGGGAATTGTTTGAATATCAGGGCACAAAGGTTTTCTCTGGACCCACTTGACGCCTTTTCTCGTCAGACGCAGAATATCGACGGGAGGGCCTACGGAAGAAGGGTCTTTCGAGATCTCCAGTTCCACGAGATCGCGAACCGCGGTAACGGGATCGGCAAAGTAGTGGTCCTGAAGGTAGTTCCTGATCGCCTCGGTCTGCCCCTCGAATACCGTTAGGAAGGATGTCCCGCAATCTCCCGGACAGGCAAAGCGTCCGATCTCGAACGAAAGCGAACCCGAGGGCGAGATGATCAAGCTGAATGTTCTTACCCTCAGCACGAGTTCACCGTTGTCGAGTCCGCCGATGATAACCGTGTGTACCGGTTGTCCGACGAAACTTTTCAAAAAGAAAGCGGCATTGTCCTGTCTCGCCTCTTCCGCGATTCTGGTAAGGCCTGCGACAAGGGCCTTTTCCAGGTTCCCGACCTTCTCGTCGATCCCCCCGCCGGTGAGGAGCCCCCTGGCAATAGTCTCCCTGATGTCAAACTCCGGATCGACCGCGCCGGCCGGACCGATACCGGCAGACCCGGCAGACGCAAAGAAAAGATTTCCCGCCTGCACAATTTTGCATTTAGTGATGTTTTCCGGATCGCCCTTCCCCCGGCCTGCCTGGATCAGTGTGGTTTTGCTGTCGGCGCCTATCACGATTTCGTCATTATTCATTACAGCGACGATCGAAGTTGCAAAGGCAGTCGACGAGGCGAAAGACAGTAACGCAAAAATGATTCTGAAGGAACGCATGTGACAGTCTCCTGCAAAGTGAATCTACGGCCTGTAATATTTCTTCTTCTTGGGCAGGTATTCCTGCTCCACATAGCCACCGTACTCATGGGGATATTTGTATCCCTTCCCATGCCCCAGCTTCTTGGCGCCAGGGTAATGGGCGTCTTTCAGATGGTCAGGGACCTCCACGGTCCGTTCCTTCGCGACGTCCTCCATTGCAGCCTCTATCGCTTTATAACAGGCGTTGCTCTTCGGCGCGTTGGTGACATAGAGGGTCGCCTGGGCAAGGGGTATCCTCGCCTCGGGCATCCCGACGAACTCCACCGTCCTCAGGGCAGAAGTTGCAAGGACGAGCGCCATGGGATCGGCCTCGCCCACATCTTCGGATGCGCAGATTATTATCCTCCTCGCGATAAACCGCGGGTCCTCACCGGCATAGAGCATTTTTGCGAGATAATAGACCGCGGCGTCGGGGTCCGAGCCCCTCATACTCTTGATGAACGCGGAGATCGTATCGTAGTGCTGGTCTCCTTTCTTGTCATAGACCACCACCTTTTTCTGTATCGACTCCTCTGCGACTTCGAGGGTGATGCGTATCACGCCTTTTTCATCGGGCGCGGTCGTGAGAACGGCGATCTCGAGAGCCGAGAGTGCCTTGCGTGCATCTCCATCGGACATCCTTGCGATATGGAGAAGGGCCTCTTCATCCGCAACGATAGCCGTATTCCCCAACCCACGCTCCTTATCGCGCAGAGTAGCATGCAGGATCCGGCGGATATCCTCTTCGGCGAGAGGTTTCAGCTCGAAGATCTGACTTCTCGAAAGAAGGGCGGAGTTGACGTAGAAGAAGGGGTTTTCGACGGTGGCTGCGATCAGGATGATATTGCCTTCCTCAACGTCCGGCAGGAGCGCGTCCTGCTGAAGTTTGTTGAAGCGGTGAATCTCATCGAGGAAAAGGATCGTCGGGGTGCCCTTTTCCTTTCTCATCCTCGCGGAATGAATCGCCTTTCTCAGTTCGTCGAGCCCTGCGGTTGCGGCGTTGAGCCATTCGAAGTGGGCCCTGGTCTTCGCCGCGATCACCCGTGCGAGCGCAGTTTTTCCGGTGCCGGGCGGCCCGTACAGGATGAGAGACGAAATCCTGTCGGCCTCGACGGCCCTTCTGAGGAGTTTCCCCTTGCCGAGGATGTGTCCTTGCCCCGCATATTCTTCGAGGGTCCTCGGACACATGCGGTACGCGAGCGGTTCTTTCAGCGTCTCTTCCCCGAAAAGCTCCATTGTCAAATCTAACCCTTTTTGAAAGGATAAGTCCAGTAGGGAACGACTTGCCGCACCTTCCCGATTCAGTTTTCCTTCCCTGCACGACAGGTCAAAGAAACGCCCACTTGATTTCGCCTAATGGATATGGACTAAAGTACTTCTATGCGGCGGATTCTTCATATCGATATGGACGCCTTTTTTGCCTCGGTTGAGCAGAAGAGACGTCCCGAGCTTGTCGGAAAACCGGTCGTCATAGGTGGGGAGGGTGATCCCACGCGGCGGGGTGTGGTTTCGACTGCCTCTTACGAAGCGAGAAAATTTGGAATCCATTCCGCCATGCCCCTGAGAACTGCATACAAGCTCTGCCCCCGTGCAATCTTTTTGCCCGTAGACTATAAAGAATATTCAAGGATTTCCGGGAAGATCAAGGCGATCCTGAGCGAGTTCAGCCCGATAATGGAAGACGTGGGCATCGATGAGGCGTTCCTTGATATCTCGGAGAGCGGGAAAGCGCCTCAGGAAATGGCGAGGGAGATCAAGAAAAAGATTGAGGATGAGATCGGGCTGAGTTGTTCCATCGGGATCGCACCGAATAAGCTTCTTGCAAAGATCGCCTCCGACATGCAGAAACCGGACGGCCTCACCATACTCAGCGAGGAGGATGTGGAATCGCGGATCTGGCCCCTGCCCGTGAGAAAGCTGTGGGGTGTCGGACCGAAAACAGAGGCGTATCTCAATGGCCTCGGCATTACGACTATCGGGGAACTCGCTGCCGTGCCTGTGGAGGAGTTGTTCAGCCATTTCGGAAAATCGTACGGTCAGTATCTTCACGAAGCATCACAGGGGGTGGACGAGAGTCCCCTCGTCACCCACTGGGAGCCGAAATCCGTGAGCCGCGAGACGACCTTCCAGGCCGATGTCGGGAAATGGCAGGTCCTCGCAAAGACCGTTGCGGAACTCACCAGGGAGGTCGTTGACGATATTGGCGGCAGGGGTTGCAAATGCAGGACCGTCACTGTGAAGATACGGTTCAATGACTTCAAAACGCTTACAAGGGCAAAAACCCTTGCGGGACACAGCGACTCCTTGGAGGAGATACGGAGGGCCGCCTTTGAGTGTCTGAACAGGTTCGAACTGAAGAAGAAGGTGCGGCTTGTGGGAGTGAGGCTGAGCGGGTTCAGGGCCGAGAAGTGACCGGAGAAGTCTGTTATAATGAGAGAAATCGGCCCGGAACTAGCGAAGGGAAGGCCTCACGGGAGGGATGAAAAATGTTTCACACCGCAGATCCTCAGGACGTTCTTGACGGCAAGATTACAGACGTCTATTTTGAACGAACCATCAGAATCCTGGAAGCGAAAGGGATAAACCCGGTAGTCAGGGCTGAATGCATCGCGAAGAACCTTCCCGAGGACTGGCAGTGGGCCGTTTTCGCCGGTCTTGAGGAGGCGCTCTACCTCCTGAGACATCTTCCCGTCAGGGTGAGGGCGATGAAGGAGGGTACGGTCTTCTCTCCCCTTGAGCCGGTGATGGAGATCGAGGGGAGATACCGGGACTTCTGCGTCTATGAGACGGCGCTGCTCGGACTGATATGCCAGGCCTCCGGCGTTGCCACAAAGGCGGCGAGGTTCAAGAAACGCGCGGGAGAGCGGGCGGTCATCAGCTTCGGCGCACGGCGGATACACCCGGTGCTCGCCCCGATGATAGAGCGGAATGCCTATATCGGAGGCTGCGACGGCGTGGCGGTGGTGAAATCGGGCGAGGTCATAGGGAAGGATCCGATGGGCACCATGCCCCATGCGCTGATTCTCTGCATGGGGTCGACCGTGGAGGCGGTCAAGGCGTACGATGAGGTCCTCGAACCTGAGCTGAAAAGGGTCGCCCTGATCGACACGCTTCTCGACGAAAAGTTCGAAGTGCTGAACGTTGCCGGGGCGATGGGAAAGAGACTTTTTGCCGTGAGGTTCGATACGCCTGCCTCACGCCGCGGGGATCTTTACCGGATACTCGAGGAATGTCGGTGGGAGCTGGACCTGCGGGGATACAAGGCTGTAAAGTTCTATGTGAGCGGCGGGATAAAGGAAGAAGACATTCCGGGCCTCAACCCCCTGGTCGACGGCTACGGAATCGGCACCTCGATAAGCAATGCGCCGGTCGTCGATTACGCAATGGACATTATCGAAATTGAAGGGAGACCCTTTGCGAAGAGAGGAAAGTGGTCGGGAGCGAAGCGCGTGCTGAGGTGTCCGCAATGCGGTAAGGGAGCGATTGTGCCCCTCGACGATACATCGCACACATGCGCATGCGGCGGCGGTCTTGAGGACATCCTCGTCCCGGTCCTCGACGACGCAAGCTACCGCGTTGCACTTCCTCCTCACAAAGAGATACGGGAGTTTGTCTTGAGACAGGTCGAGAAACTGTCCCTCTAGTCCTGTCCGTTCACCGGTTTTCTTCTTTCGCCGAAAGGGTCCGGATCCGGGGCCTGACACCCCTTCCGGATGGAATGCGCAAAGTGGCTCTATTCGTACCGCAAAGGCTCGATAGGATTCACCTTGGCCGCCTGCCAGGCAGGATAGATTGTCGAGAGAAAACTGATGATGATGGCGGAAAGTGAAACGGATATGAAATCCGAAAGGTTCATCTTCACCGGCAGGTGGCTAAGGTAGTATATATCCGGCGGGAGTTTTATCAGCTCGTAGGTATTCAGGACGTAAGACAGGAGATAGCCGCTCACCAGCCCGATGAGCGTACCGATGAGGCCGATGATAAATCCCTGAAAGACGAAGATCGCCATGATGCCGCCGTTCGTGGCCCCCATGGTCTTCAATATCGCTATCTCCCTCTCCTTTTCGATTACGTTCATGATAAGGGTGCTCACGATATTGAAAGAAGCGACGAGAACGATAAGCACCAGGATCACGAACATCGCGAACTTTTCGAGCTTCAGTGCAGAAAAAAGGTTTTTGTTCATCTGCATCCAGTCCCTTGCATGGTAAGGAAAACCGAGCTCTGACTGGATCTTTTCCCTCACTTCAGGCGCCTTGTAGATGTCGGATAAGCGCACCTCGATGCCTGTCACGGAATTACCGAGGTCGAAGAAGCCCTGGGCCGGTTTCAGGCCGGTTATCACGAGATTCGAATCATACTCGAACATGCCCACTTCGAAGATGCCGACTACCTTGAAGGATTTGACCCGGGGGAGCATCCCGAGAGGGCCGATCTCTCCGGTGGGCGAAAGGATGTGGATCGCGTCTCCGACGAAAACTCCAAGCCGGTTTGCCAGCTCCTTTCCGAGGATGATCCCGGGGAAACCGTCCTTCACGTCGAGCGCGGAAAGACTCCCCTCCTTCATATGTCTTGCGATGTCCGTCGTCTTTTCTTCGAGCGACGGGTCTATGCCTCTCAGGTACACCCCCTGTCCTTTGCCTCCCACGGAGATCATGACCTGCCCGAGGACGAAGGGTGAAACGGAGACGACATCCCTTAACCCCCGTATCTTTGCGTCAATCTGCGTATATTCGGGAAGCGCGCCCTTATAATCGAGAACGACGATATGGGCATTCACACCGAGTATTTTTCGCTGGAGGTCCTCGTGAAAGCCGCTCATCACGGAGAGCACGACGAGGAGGGCCATCACCCCGAGGGCTACGCCCCCGATGGAGATGGCGGTATTGAAGGAGACGCCCTTGTGCCTTTTCTTCGATTTCAGATAGCGCAGGGCGATAAAAAGGTGATAAGGAAAATGACGGAACGAGCCGTGGCCGGCAGGCGAGGGGGTGTCTTTCGGCTTCTGCCCACTGCCCACGTTTTCTACTGCTCCGGCTTCAACTGCGGGAAGAGGATGACGTCCCTGATGGAGAAGCAATTTGTGAGGAGCATAACGAGCCGGTCGATGCCTATCCCTTCGCCTGCGGCCGGAGGCATTCCGTACTGGAGCGCTCTCACAAAGTCTTCGTCCATATGCTGGGCCTCTTCGTCTCCCTGCTCCCGGGCTTCCACCTGTCGGAGGAACCTCTCCTCCTGGTCGATCGGGTCATTCAGCTCGGAGAAGGCGTTGGCGATTTCCCTCGATGCAATGAAGAGTTCGAAGCGCTCGACGAGTGCCGGGTTGTCCCGTTTCCTCTTCGCCAGCGGGGAGAGTTCGACCGGGTAATCGATGATGAAGGTCGGCTGGACCAGTCCGGGCTCGACGATCTCCTTGAAAATCTCATCGAGGACCCTGGCGTGGGAGGCGCCTTTTTCGATCTCGATGTTCCTTTCCCTTGCCCAGGCGAGCGCTTTGTCAAAGTCCGCAACGGCGTCATCGGGCAGGCCTTTCTCGCGCAGGGCATCGAGCATGGGCAGACGTTTCCAAGGCGGGGTGAGGTCGATGACGGTATCGCCGTATGGTACGTTCAGTGTCCCGAGCGTCTTGTTTGCGATGAAGGAGAAAATCTCCTCCGTGAATTCCATCAGGAAGGTGTAGTCCTTGTAGGCCATATAGAATTCGAGCATCGTGAATTCGGGGTTGTGCTTCGTCGATATCCCCTCATTTCTGAAATTCTTGTTCAGCTCATAAATGCGTTCATACCCTCCCACGAGAAGCCGCTTGAGGTAAAGTTCCGGGGCGATTCTGAGATAAAGATCCAGGTCGAGGGCGTTGTGATGGGTCTTGAAGGGCCTCGCCGTCGCCCCTCCGGGGATCTGGTGCATCATGGGGGTTTCGACCTCGATAAAGCCGTGGGCCTCGAAGAAATCCCTGAGCGCTTTCATGACGGCGCTCCTTGTTTCGAAGGTCCTGCGGACCTCCGGGTTCACAATCAGGTCGACGTAACGCTGCCGGTATCTCGTTTCTATGTCCTTGAGGCCGTGCCATTTTTCGGGGAGGGGTCTCAGCGACTTGGTGAGGAGCGTGAAATCTTCCACCTCGAGCGTGAGTTCCTGCGTCCTTGTCCGGAAGAGCCTGCCCTTGATACCGACGATATCTCCGATGTCGAGTTTCTTTACAATAGCATAGTGCTCGGCGATGAGGTCTTTTCTGAAGTAGACCTGTATCTTTCCCGAGGAGTCCTGGAGGTGCGCGAACGCGGCCTTCCCGAAGTCCCTGAGCGCCACGATCCTGCCGGCGATGACGAAAGAGACAGGATGCGCATCAAGATCCTCTTTCGAAGTCTCCCTGTAGCAGCCGAGGATTTCCGCGGCATGATCGGTCGCCTCGAAGCGCTGTCCGAAGGGTTCGATTCCGGCCTGGCGCAGCTCTTCAAGCTTCTTCAGTCTTTGTTCTCTCTGCTCGTTCGCTTCGTCCATCTGAAGCTAAAAGTATAATGGGTAATTTTCAGGTAAGTCAAGAAGAAGGGACCGGCAAATGCATCATTATAAGAACCAATGCTGCGTGAGGAGGCATTCTCACCTATTCTCGGTCCGTCGGAGCTCCGGACTTCGGGGGGAATCGGCGCTCATCACCCGAAGGGTGAACGCAGGCAAAGAATCGTCTATGCGGAACAATAGCGATTAGCTGTCCGGAATCGCCGCGGACGCTCCCGGACGATTCACAAAAACACCCGCCTGTGCTAATCTTATCAGAGGAAATAGTGAAAATCTAATGCGGGCAAACCCGAAGGGCAAAGGGAAAAAATACGGAACGGAGAAAGGAGACAAACGATGAGATTTACGGCGGGCATATGCGCGGTCATTCTCTCGATCTCAGTGCCCGCGTGCGCCGCCTCCGGCCACGATACGGTGAAGGATTTTACGCTCAGGACCGTAGACGGAAAAACGGTCAGTACAGGAGCATTCAGCGGCATGCCGCTCGTCGTCGCCGTACTTTCACCCTGGTGACCTGAGTGCGCGAAAGAGGCCCCCGAACTTCAGGGCGCGTATCTCTCCTCCAGGGCAAGGGGGGTGGTGTTCATCGGCGTCTTTGCAATGAGCAGAGAGCGGGAGATAAGGAAGTTTGCGGGGACCTACCGGATCACCTTCCCGGTCGGGATGGACAACGGCATTGCCGGTGCGCTTGGGGTAAGAGCACTTCCCGCCACGGTATTCATCACGCGGGACCGAAAGATCGCAAAACGGGTTGAGGGTCGTATGAGCAGTGCGGAGCTGGCCTTAACGATTGATGCGGTGCTGAAGTGAAGAGGACCTCATCTCCCGCGGCCGAGCGAACAGGTCTTCCGTGAGAGCCCGAAGAGGGTGAATTCGCCGTTCGGGAGCTCCCGGTGTTCCGAATCCTTCTGCAATCGACTGCCCCGAATTCTTTACATCTGCCGCCGCATTCTGTAGAATTGAAGTTACGCGCGCCGGGGAAGGGCATGGGATGATTTCATGATCGAGTTCCCGGCGCGGGACTGTGCAAAGGGGTCTGATTTCCGTGGAAGAAGTGAATGCATTGATCAGGCGCTACGGCCTGGAAGAAGATCTGGAACACGTGATCATCCCCGTGACCGACAAGAACGGTCATACCAGGCGCTTTTTTCTGCTGAAGAGGAGGTGGATCAGGATCGTCTACCCGGAGGGCTATTACGTTGATTATCCGCTTACGGAGGCGATAGAGGCGACCGTGAGGTACCCGGATCTTCTGCTGAGCGAAGCGCTCTATCAGATGCACAAGGAGGAAGATGCGCGGAATTCGGAAGGCCGGGACGCAGAGAATGTGACGAGCGGGGAAGAAAAGTGAGGAAAAGAAAAACGATGCGGCACGGAGTGTGAGAGAGGAACGGTGAGGATGAAGAAAAAGATATTGATAAACGCACGGTTTCCAGAAGAGAAGAGGGTGGCTATCGTTGAGGGTGAAACACTCGTCGATTATTATGTGGAAGTTCTGGCCAGGGAGCCCCTGAAAGGAAATATCTACAAGGGAACTATTGCGAGGATAGAGCCGGGCCTCCAGGCCGTATTCGTCGATTTCGGCCAGAAGAAGCACGGCTTCCTCCAGATGCGGGAAATAAGGCCGGAGTATTTCAGAAACGTTGTTGAAGGCAGGAGGCCGCGGGTTCAGGACGTCCTTTCGAAGGGACAGGAGCTTGTTGTCCAGGTCGAGAAGGACGAGAGGGATACGAAGGGAGCAAGCCTTACCACCTACCTCTCGATCCCGGGAAGGTATCTTGTCATGATGCCGGGCCAGGAGAGGGTCGGCATTTCGAGGAAGATCGAAGACCGGGAGGAGAGGGACCGGCTGAAAGAGATCTTTGCCAAGCTCAAGCTCCCGAAGGAGATGGGATTTATCCTGAGAACGGCAGGCAGCGACAAGACAGGCGAAGAACTCGAGAACGACCTGAAATATCTCACCAAGCTTTGGAACAAGATACAGACCGAATCGAAGAAAGTGACGGTGCCGGCCCTGATCTACAAGGAGCAGGATATCGCGGTGAGGACCGTGAGGGATTACCTCACCGACGACGTGGCGGAAGTCGTCATCGACGAGCAGGAGGCACTGAAGAATACGAAGGAGTTTTTGAGGAAGACTCTGCCGTGGAGAAAGATCAATGTGAAGCTCTACAAGGAGAAGAAGCCGATATTCGTAAAATACGGCATCGAGGAGCAGATCGCGAAGATCTATGACAGGTACGTATACCTCCCCTCGAGGGGCTATCTCGTGATCGACAAGACGGAGGCCCTCACCGCCATCGACGTGAATTCCGGGAGGTCGAGAAAAGAAGAGAATGTGGAGGCGACAGCGCTGAAGACGAATCTCGAGGCTGCGGAAGAGGGTGCGCGGCAGCTGCGTCTCAGGGATATCGGGGGGCTGATCGTTATCGACTTTATCGATATGCTCTCCTTCAAAAACAGGAGGGAGGTCGAAAACAGGCTGAAGGGCGCCCTGACTGCGGATAAGGCCCATGCGGAAATCACCGGCATATCTAAATTCGGTCTTGTCGAGATGACGCGGGAGCGGTTGAGGTCGACGTCTTTCGAGAGCGTATTTACCCCTTGTGAAGCATGCGGGGGCACGGGCTCCGTGAAGACCCCGGAAATGACCGCTCTTTCGGCCCTCAGGGATGTCTCTATGAAGGCGTCGAAGGGCGGGGTCAGGGGCGTGCGTTGTTCGCTGCCTGTGGAGAGCCTGAATTACCTTATCAATACCCGGAGGGATGAGGTGGCCCAGATCGAAAAGGAATTCGGGATTTCGATCAGGCTCGAAGGTGACATGAAACTCTTCGCTGGTCAGTATGCGCTGACGGTAGAAAAGAGCGAGGAGGAAAAGGTCGAGGCCGGCGAGGAAAAAAGGGGAGGAAAGAAGGCCGAACACAGGGCCGGGGAACAGGCGCAGCAGAGGGCGGAGCACAGGGCCGCGCCGGAAGCCGAAGAAAAGCCCGAAGAGAGGGTCGGAGAAGAAACCGGGGTCAAGGCGGAAGAAAAGGCGGAACCGGAAAGGCGGCCCAAGCGGCGGTTCAGATCGCGGGGAAGAAGACGTTCGAGGCGTCCGAAGAAAGGCGGTTCTTCCGGAGAGCCGACTCCCGGGGCCGCTGAGCAGGGCGCCGGCGCCGGGACCGGAGGAGAAGGGGGAGGGCCGCCTTCGGAGTAGCGAAATAGATCGAATGCATCCTCATACAGAGTTGACGTCGGATTCGGGCTGTCTTTCTGCCTTCACAAAGACCTCTTTTTTTATTAGATACCCAAACAACAAACCAAAGGGGGTCAATTCTTTATTATTGACAAGTCCTCTTAGTTCCTGTAATCTTTCATTATGTCTCGACCATTGAGAATACAATATCCGGGGGCACTCTACCACGTGACCTGCCGAGGTAATGAGCGCAAAGCGATCTTTAGGGATGACAAAGACAAACAAGAGTTTATTCGCATTCTATCTAATTCTCTCCATGTTTATACTGTAAAGCTGTATAGCTATGTGTTTATGGAGAATCATTTCCATCTTCTTGTGGAAACTCCTTTGGGCAATTTGGGGGAGTTCATGAGGCACTTCAATGTTAGTTATACGGGTTTCTACAACAGAAAATACAAGCGGTCCGGCCACCTTTACCAAGGGCGATATAAGAGTATCCTTGTGGATAAAGATGAGTATCTGTCCGTTCTCTCGCGATATATACATCTCAACCCCGTACGGATCAAATCAATGAGAACAAAGACAGTTGAGGACAAATTCCGCTATCTGCAGGACTATCCTTGGAGCAGTTTTAACGGGTATCTCGGAAAGCGAAGGAACAATTTGGTCCACTATGGAGCCGTCCTTTCAGAGTACGGCGGCGATACAGCGCGAGGCAGAAGATCATACAAGGAAAGACTCCTGCAGGATATTGCTGAGGGATTGGAGGTCAAGAAAAATATTGTGGGTCAGAGTGTGCTTGGGGGAGATGCATTTATTAAATGGATTAAAGAGAGCTTCATAAAGGGAAAGGACCGAGAGAGCCCCGGGCATAGGGAGGTAGCGCGATACAAGGCTGAAGAGGAGATTATTCGAGCAATAGAAATGGAAACAGGGGATCAGTTTGAGGCTATCACCAAGTCCAGGCACCCCCTTCGACGTGTCGCGATGGATATTCTCTATCGGATTGGGGGGATGAAAGGTGTAGAGATCGGAAAGATATTTGGGGTAGACTACAGCACCGTAAGCCAAGAGAGAAAAAGGCTGAGGAAGCGATTGGAAAAGGACAAGAGCCTCAGAGAGCTCGCAGAGCGAATTGAAGGAAGATTGTCAAGATGAAAGAATTGACCCTCTGTTCCCGTTTCCGGGAAACCTTTTAGGCGAAGAATGTTCATAGAGAGCACCCTTTTTTTCAAGACGGTGATTCCCAGGCTTTGATTGTGATATAAAGGGGGGACTGCTGTATGGTGGATGTAGACATAAGAGTTATTGAGACGGTCGCGGCGTTTGCCTCAGTCGTTGCCCTTTGCGTGCTGTTGAAGTGGAAAGGCATTGTGACGGAGACGCACGAGTCGGTTCTCGCACGCCTGCTGACACAGGCCGCCCTGCCCGCGGTCATCTTCTCCCAGTTGGCTACCCACCCTGCGGAACCCCGCCAGTATCTTATGGCCTTAACGATCATCGTTGCTGCGCTTGTCCTCATGGTCGCGGACCCAGGTGGTTGTCCTTATAACGACCATGCCGGCCGCCGTTCTCGGACCGTTTTTGCTTCCCGGTACCGCTGTGACGGTACTACGGCCTCGGCCCTGGTCATGTCGCATGTCCTGCTGAGCATGGCCATAATTCCCATTTCGTTCGCCATCATTAACAGATAGTAAGAGGAATAAAGGGGACGGTTGCCCGATGATCACCGAGTATGTTTTCGTAAAGTTCATTCATACCCTGATAGCCATTGTCGCTTTGGGACCGAGCGCCGGGCTCGGGATCGTACTCGAGTTCTACGGGAACCATCCTGCCCACGGGGCATTCGTACTCCGCGCTGTCTATCGGATTGTCGTCTTTTTTGTGTTCCCGGGGTATGCACTGATGCTCGTGACAGGGCTATGGGTGGTGAATCTCGCCCGACCGGGTACCCCCGCGTTCAGTGCGAGGCGCTTATCCGCTCCACGACTTCATCGACCTTCACTTTTACAGTCTCTTTCGTCCTTCTGTCCTTGATCTCTGCAATCCCCTCCTTGACGTTCTTTTCACCGAGGATCACCTGGGCCGGAATGCCTATCAGATCGGCGTCCTTGAACTTTACTCCCGCCCTTTCCTCCCTGTCGTCGAGGAGGACCTCGAGTCCCGTTGCGCTCATACGGGCGTAGAGCGCGGAGGCGAGTTCCACGGTCGCGGGATCATTCATGTTCAGGGGCAGGATCTCGACATCAAAAGGTGCGATGCTTTTCGGCCAGATAATGCCGTCTTTGTCGTTGTTCTGTTCGATAGCCGCCGCGGCGATGCGTGCGGGACCGATCCCGTAGCTGCCCATGATGATCGGCTTTTCCTGGCCGTTCTCGTCGAGGAAATACGCCCTGAGGGGATTCGAATACTTTATGCCGAGCTGGAAGATGTTGCCTATCTCGATCACGCGCTCGACGCGCAAGGCGCTTCCGCACTTTACACAGAGGTCAGCTGCCTTTGCCGTGTGGATATCGTGCCACTCGGCGGAGAAATCACGTCCCGCCCTTATCCCCCTAAGGTGATAGTGGGGTTTGTTCGCGCCACTCACATAGACGCCTTCCTTCAGGGAGTCGTCTGCGATGATTCTGACCTTGTGACCCATGGGGCCTATGAATCCGGCCTCCACTCCCAGGATGTCTTTCACCTCGGTTTTTTGCGCGGGCCTGTGCGCGCCGACTATCTTCATGAGCTTCTTTTCATGAAGTTCCTGGTCTCCCCTCACCAGCGCAAGGACGGGTCCTTTGTCGGTCATTACGAGTATGCTCTTCAGGAAATATGAAGGATGCAGCTTCAGGAAGTTCGAGACCTCCTGCACCGTCCTTTTTTCAGGTGTATGCACCTCCTCGAGGGGCCATTCCCTGAGCTCGTTCTTTTCCGCAAGGGAAGCGGCGAGTTCTACATTTGCCGCATACCCGCAGCTGTCGCACAATGCGACCTCGTCCTCTCCGGCCGGGCTCGGCGCCATGAACTCGTGGGAGACCGCGCCGCCCATCATCCCGGGGTCGGACTCCACCATAGAGAACGTCAGGCCGCATCGCGCAAATATCCTGTGGTACGCCTCCGCGTGGCGCTCGTAATTCTTTCTGAGGCCTTCCTCCGACGCGTCGAAGCTGTAGCTGTCTTTCATGAGGAATTCCCTTGTCCGGAGGATGCCGCTCTTCGGTCGTGCCTCGTCCCTGAGCTTCGTCTGTATCTGGTACCATACCTGCGGGAGGTCTCTGTAGGAGCGGAGCTCTTTCGCGGCAAGCCATGTCATGATTTCCTCATGGGTCATGCCGAGGCACATGTCGCGTTCCGTCCTGTCCTTCAGTCTGAACATCTCCTCCCCTATAGTGTCCCACCTGCCCGTCTGCTGCCACACTTCGGCGGGATGGAGAACGGGCATCGAAACTTCCTGGGCGCCGATGGCATTCATCTCCTCTCGCAGAATCGCGTTGATCCTGGTCATCACCCTCCAGCCGAGGGGGAGAAATATATACAGGCCCGCGGCGAGCTGTCTCACAAAGCCTGCGCGCAGCATCAGTCTGTGACTGACCGCCTCGGTTTCCGAGGGTGTCTCCCTCAGGGTCGGAATCAGCATCGTAGAGAATCGCATATAGCCTCCTCAACTCAGTGAACAGTGATCAGCAACTGCGCTAAGAAACGTCAATCGCGAGCAGGCAAGCGGGAAGCGGCGAGCCCCCTTGCGCTTACACGTTTCACTGTTTTCCGTTAGAGTAATTTATGCGCGTGCTTTAGTCAAGAGAACTTTAAAAAAGGGGAGGGAAAGTGTTACATTACAAAAGCAAATTTATCAGGGAGAGGACCATGCAGAAACGAGTACCGATGACCCCTGGGGGTTTTCAGAAACTCCAGGAAGAGCTAGAGAGACTTCTGAAGGTCGAGAGGCGGAAGAATATACAGGCCATCGCAGAGGCCCGCGCCCATGGGGACCTGTCCGAGAATGCCGAGTACCACGCGGCCAAAGAGAGGCAGTCTTTCCTGGAAGGGAGGATTCAGGAAATTCAGGCGAAACTCGCGCTTGCCGAGGTGATCGATCCCTCGAAGATAAACCAGTCCAGGGTCGCCTTCGGCGCAACGGTGAAGGTCCTGGACGTCGAGGCGGACGAGGAGTACGTGTTTACCCTCGTCGGCATCGAGGAAGCGGACGTGAAACGGGGCAGGATATCGATAAGCTCGCCCGTCGGAAGGGCCCTGCTCGGCAAGGAAGCAGGGGACACAGTCGTGATCAAGGTGCCGGCGAGAACCATAGAATACGAGATATTAGAGATCTCTTTTGAGTAGGTATTTCAGGGCAGAGATCGCAGAGAACCGGCCGCTCGGCAAGGACTATGGCATCCTCACCTTCGCTCCCTCCGAAACTGCGGTCGAGCCGGAAGCGGGGCAGTTTTACATGATCGGAAGGTGTGCGGGGAAAAACGGGGTCTCTCTCATTCCCGTCTCATGCAGGGACCTCCGTGACCCCCTTCTCAAGAGGCCCTTCAGTTTTTTCAGAAAGACCCGCACCGGCTACCAGATACTCTACAGGATAAAGGGAAAATGGACGGCGATGATGCGGGATATGAAGCAGGGCTCTTCACTGCACGTCCTCGGTCCCCTCGGCAATTCCTATCCGCCGCTTCCAAAAGGCCATACGCCGGTGATCGTGGGAGGGGGCCTCGGCATCGCATCGGTCTTTTCTCTTGCCGAGAAGTTCGCGGGCAGCGCATATATTTTTTACGGCACGAGGACTACGGAAGAGCTTGTCATGCTCGATGAGCTGAAGGGGTTCGCAAAGAGGCTTCTCATAAGCACCGATGACGGTTCATGCGGGGCAAAAGGCTGTATCACCGACATGATAAGGAACTTCGGCGGCGAGGACCCGGCCGGAATGTACACGTTGTATGCGTGCGGACCGAGGGCGATGATGGCGGCGCTGGACAGTATTGCGAAGGAGAGGGGAATGAAGGGGTATGTCTCTCTGGAAGAGAACATGGCCTGCGGTATCGGGGCCTGCCTCGGCTGCGTAGTCAAGACGGTAACAGGGCATCAGCGGGTCTGCAAAGAGGGGCCCGTATTTGATATCGGCGAGGTCCTGTGGTGAAAATTTTGTGATGGCGCCCCTCCGGATGGTATGAACTTCTCAGTCGAGATAGGCGGGCTGAAGCTCCGGAACCCGGTGATGACGGCTTCGGGAACGTTCGGGTATGGGGAGGAGTACTCCGAATTCGTCGATCTGAACAGGCTGGGCGCGGTCGTGGTGAAGGGGCTTTCGCTTGCGCCGAAAGAGGGAAACCCGCCGCCCCGTATCGTAGAGACGGCAGCAGGGATGCTGAACGCGATCGGCCTCCAGAATATCGGCATAGAACGTTTCATCAAGGAGAGCCTTCCTTTTCTGAGGGGGTTCGATACCCCGGTGGTCGCCAATTTCTTCGGCGATTCCGTAAATGAATATGCGGAAGCTGCAAGGAGATTGAACGACGCTGAAGGGATCGGTGCCCTCGAGATGAATATATCGTGTCCCAACAAGGAGGCGGGTTGGCGCGTATTCGGAACGGACCCGGGGGAGACCTCTACCGTGGTTCGTGCAGTGCGAAAAGCGACGCGCCTTCCTCTCATCGTGAAGCTTTCCCCCAATGTGACCGATATTGCGTCTATCGCAAGAGTCGCCGAGGATGCAGGCGCCGATGCTGTTTCCCTGATCAACACGATCACCGGTATGGCAATCGATATCAGAACCAGGAGGCCGAAGCTCGCAAACATCACCGGGGGGCTGTCGGGGCCGGCGGTGAAGCCCGTGGCGCTGAGGATGGTCTGGGAGGTTTACAGGGCCGTGAAAATTCCGGTTGTCGGCATGGGCGGGATCATGGATGCGGCCGATGCCCTCGAATTCATTCTTGCCGGTGCGACCGCGGTTGGGGTAGGCACTGCGAATTTTATTAACCCTGCCGCGACTCTTGATATAATTGAGGGTATGGAGGCTTTCATGCGGGAGCAGGGCCTGCAGGATATCGGGGAGTTGAGGGGCAAACTGGAGGTATAGGGAGGGCGCCATGCAGAAGCCGATCATTACGCTGACGACGGATTTCGGATACAGGGATCCGCTGAGCGGGATCGTGAAGGGAGTCATCCTCAACATCAACCCCGATGTGAACCTGGTGGATATCACTCACGGTATCGGGAAGTACAACGTACGGGAAGCGGCGCTTATGATCGGGATGAGCTACCGGCTGTTCCCGTCGAGGACAATCCATGTGGTTGTCGCCGATCCAGGCGTAGGCTCCGAGCGCAGGCCTCTCATGGTGATAACCGAAAATCACTATTTCGTCGGTCCGGACAACGGAGTCTTTTCGGTGGTGTATTACGAGAACGAGCGATGCGAGGTGCTCCACCTCACCGCGGATCATTACTTCAAACGGAAACAGAGCGCGACGTTTCATGCCAGGGACGTTTTTGCGCCGGTGGCCGCGTGGCTTTCGAAGGGCGTCCTGGCGCCGAATTTCGGCACCCCGATAACGGACTACGTGAAATTGCCTTTCCCCGTTCCCTCCATGCCTACAAAGACCGCCCTCGAAGGACAGGTGATCCATGTCGACCATTTCGGCAACGCCATCACGAATATCAGAGCGGAGGATCTCGAGATGCTCCGCAATGTAAGGCCCGAGGGGACGCTGAAGGTCGTGATGAAGGGCATGCAGCTCGCGATGAAAGAGTATTACAGTCAGGCGGGAGACAAGGAGCTCTATGCCCTTGTCAACAGCATGGACCGGCTGGAACTCTTCGTGTACCGGGGCAATGCCTCAAGGGACTTCGAGATTAAAGTAGGAGACACCCTGGGAGTGATGTTCGCATAGCAAATCCCCCGCGAATGGTTTTGTGCCCCGCCGGGGCCCGCGAGCCGTTTCTTACAGCCTCCGCCGGAACAGGATGAAGAGCCTCTCTTTTGCCTTCTCGCAGAGCGGCCTGGTCAGCCATTCCCCGAGCCTCACCTCCTCGGAGTTTGCGGTGTCCTCTTCGAAAACGCGGATCATTTCGCTTCCGAAACCATTGTCGAGAATGCCCACGTTTCCCTCGTCGTTCCATCTGAGCGATTGAAAGTCCAGGTTCGCAGAGCCGACCACGCTCCAGCATCCGTCGAAGACATAGCTTTTCGCGTGGAGGACCTCTCCCTGGTAGGCGTATATCCTCACTCCCGTTCGTAAGAGCCTCGTGAAAAAGGCCCTGCCCGCATAATATGCCGCGGGAACATCGCTTTCACCCGGCAAAAGCAGATTCACCTGCACGCCTCTCTTTACCGCCTCTTCAAGCGAATATATCATCCTTCTGCTTGGGGTAAAATATGCGGTCGTAAAAAAGATGCTCTTCTCCGCGCGGGCCATGCTGTAATAGAGGAGCTTCCTCATCTTCCTTCGCCCCCTTGCGGACGAAGCGAAAATGGGAACCGCCTCCAGTCCGCCGGCCTCGGGGGCGGGACTTCCCTGGGTCGTTTGACCGCAGAACGTGATGGGGTCTCCTCCCCATTTCTGCCAGGCCTTGCGGAACGTCAGGAAAAGGTCCGCAACGACAGGGCCTTCGAGCAGGATGGCCGTGTCCCTCCATCTTTTCTTCGACCTTAGGTGAAATCCCCTGTATTCATTCGCAATATTCAGTCCGCCGGTAAATGCCCTTATACCGTCTATTATCAGCAATTTCCGGTGGTCCCGATGGGGATAGCGAAAGGCCGATCTCCATTTGAACGGCCTTGAGGCGCGTATCGCGATTCCTGCATTCTTAAGTTCTTTCCAGAAACGCCGCGGTGTGCCGATGGACCCGAAGTGATCGTAAAGGATATATATTCTTACGCCCTCGGCTGCCTTCTTCTTGAGGAGTCCGGCCAATTCTATTCCTGTTTCGTCGTTGCGGAATATGTAGAACTGGAGACAGATGAGACTTTTCGCTCCTTCGACGCTGCGGAAAATGGCGGCGAAAGGATCCTTTCCCTTATAGAGGAGCTTCACACTGTTGCCTGTCGTGAAAGCGGTTCCGGCAATCGCCTCTATGGAAGATCTGTCACAGATCTGAGACATAGTACATGATTGCTGAAACGATTTCGAATGTCAATGCCGGAGGTTTCGGGCTCTCCTCACCGGAGAAGTATTCGAGAAGACCACGTACAAGCCGCAACGGCCCGGCAGGTCGTGCGACCGCAGGTTATTGCGGCTGTGCCTTTCAGAGGCAGGAGCGGCATCTTCTTGCGCCACGTCAGGCACTATCGTTTCCCTTCTATGACCTCTTTTATGACCAGTGCGTTGTTATGTTCCTCGTCTTTGGCGGAGTACAGAAGCGTAACCGTGCCCTTTTCGGAATAATCCCTGAGTTTCTCGATGAAATCTTTTCTCGTCTTCATTTCCGCCTTGTATCTGCTTCTGAATTCCTGCCATTTCGAAGGGTCATGCCCGAACCATTTCCGCAGTTCGTCGCTTGGGGAAATGTCCCTGATCCATTCGTCGAAGTGCGCCTGTTCCTTCCTGAGTCCTCTGGGCCACAAGCGGTCCACGTACACCCTTTTGCCGTCGCTCCGCGAAGGCGGCTCGTATATCCTTTTGATCTTTACCACGAATCTTTCACATACGGGAGAAAAAGGAGACCGCCACTGCGGAGGAAACAAGCCCATTCTCCGCGAACCGCAAAGGGGGGTTGTCTGCCCCCCCCGCAATGACGATACCGCCTATTTGAACGTCTTGATGATGTACTCGGCAATCTCCTTTGCCTGCTTGTCAGAGATTGTTTTTTCGTCAAACTTGGTCATTCCCGGTCCGGGGTTTCTCATTTTGCCGATAATGTCTTTCGCTGTTTTCACGCCATGCCTGTCACGATCCTTTTTGTGCAGCGTAAACTCGGGGTTGATCACATTGCCCCCGTTCGGATGGCAGGGTGAACAATTCTGCTGAAAGAGGGCCTGGCCCTCCTTCTCGTTTTCCTTTGCTGTTGCGAGCGTTCCTAATACGAATACGGCGATAGCCGGAACACAGAACAATACGAAGATCTTTCTCATTGTCCGTCACCTCCTTGACGATAAGTCATTTCCCTGTGCCGTACTCGGCGGCAAGGTAATCAATGATGGTCATTGCGTCCACTTCCTGTATGGGCGCGCCCATGACCTTTATCATTTTGTTCACCTCGGCGGTCCAGACGGCCTTCGAAAAATTCGGTTGCATTGTTATGTAATCGACGCTATGGCAGCTGGCGCAAAGCGTTTCCGTTTTCTCCTTGCCGGGCCCGGTTTTCAGCTCGGTATGGACTGCGGGTAAAGTGATCGAATGCACCATTTCTTCGGAAGCTGCATAGGCGATGCCTGCCGCCATTGCCAGTACTATTGCCAAAGCTACATATAGTCTCATGGTGTCCTCCTACTTTACGACAACTTCGACTTTTTCGATTTTGTTCCGCATAAACCCTGCTGGATTCCAGAGGCTGTCAAGTGGTTGCGACTCGCCGATGTTGTCCGTTGCCCGCGACATCAAAGTATATTTGCCTGGTTTCGCAGGTCTCCACGAAAAGAAGAACTGTTTCCACGAGTATCTCCCTTTGTCAGGGCCGAGCCTTGCCTCTTTCCAAGAGTTGCCGCCATCTGCCGAGATGAGCACATCTCTGATGCCGTAGCCTCCCGAAAAAGCGATCCCTGTAATTTCCACTGGTTTATTTGCTGCTATTGACGAACCTTCAGACGGGTCGACAATGAGTGACCTCGTTGTCATCCGGTTGATAGGGATTGATGTCTTCTGGGCGGAGCCGGGCGGAATGCATCCGCAGGGATTATCGGGAATCCGGTACGCGCTCTTCATCCAGAATCCATCGAAAGGCTTATCACGGACGGTGATGTCACTGAGGGACTTCACCCAATACGTTGCGTACCAACCCGGCACCACGAGCCGGGCAGGAAAGCCGTTGAGCATAGGCAGATATGTGCCGTTCATCTCGTAGGCAATGATTATATCGTCGTCCATGGCCTGGTCGATGTGCAGGCTTTTTTCGAAATCCGGGACAGAGGGAAGGGGGGGACCATCAAGGCCGTTAAAGGCAACGTCTACCGAGCCTGCCTTGACACCCGCCATAGCGAGGACGTCTCTGAGGCGGGCGCCCGCCCAAGTGACATTACCCATAGCGCCGTTCCCCCACTGTCCCCCTGGAACCCTAGGGTCGAAGAAACTCCTGCTATTCCCTGAACACTGTATGACCGCGGTATGAGAAACCTTTTCGAGCTTTTTGAGATCATCCATCGAAAGCTCGACCTGCTTTTCAGTGTTTCCACCAACCTTTAGTCTCCACTGCGCAACGTTCACGGATGTCGGAATATTGGCAAGATGCCATCTCACAAAAACCGCGTCGTTCGGTGTGATCATCTCCTTAAAATAATGGAGAGGCGTCTCCAGCTGAGGCGGCCTTGACGTAAGAAGGATCATATCCGTTTTCTCGGGAAACTTCGCAAGTCGTTTTCCATCGGCAAAGATGTTCGTCGGAAAACTGCCGGTTGCCGCCATAGCGGTGATCGCTCCGGCGGTCTTCAAAAAATCCCTTCGCGTGAATCTCTTGTAAACCATAGCTCCCTCCTTTCGCGAGTGTACTACCACATATATCACAAAAGGGTGCGGTGCGCAACTACGGCGAGAAAAGAGGCATTTGATTTTTTGGTTATGTTTAGTCTAAATTTGTTAAATGATGAGAATTGTTACCCAGGTGCTGATCGGGCTGATGCTCCTTTTCGGTGCCGTCAATCTCGCCCCGAGGGTTGCCTTTCATTTCAGGAGCGGGAACGGACTAAGGTCTCTGCTTTTTTTGGTTCTCGCTCTTGTCAGTCTCTTTTTTTCGGTCATGGCATTCTACTTTGCCTATGTGGGGATAAGGGAACCCTAGGGCCGTGCGGCTTTCGTGCTTGACAGAAGAGGCGGTGCGTGCTACTATTTCAGCTATGGTACGCATCATACCGGGTGCATTCCTGATCGTGTTTATGCTTGTTACTTCATCTGCAGCGGACATTTACCGGTATGTGGATGACAACGGCGTGATATGCTATACGGACGCCCCCCTGAATAAGAAAGCCGTAAGGGTGGTGAGAAGCGATATCTCGACGTCGCCGAAAGAGGGGAAGACCGCGGCGCCTGAGAAGGATTTCTCCCGCATTGTTGAAGACAAGGCGAATAAGTATGATCTCGATCCCTCCCTCCTGCATGCCGTGATCAAGACTGAATCGAATGGCAATCCGCGCGCGGTTTCGAGAAAAGGAGCGATGGGACTGATGCAGCTGATGCCGACCACGGCAGACGATCTCGATGTGCGCAACCCCTTCGACCCTGAAGAAAATATCGACGGCGGGACGCGATACCTGAAGTATCTCATCGAGAAGTTCGGAGGGGACCTCACCCTTGCGCTCGCGGCTTACAACGCGGGGCCGAAAACGGTCGAAAGGACGCGGTCCGTTCCGCAAATCCCGGAAACGAAGCAGTACGTAAAACGGGTCCTTTCCCTTTATAAGGGGAAGACTGTCCTGCCTGTTTCATCGGCGCAGGGTTCCGCTTCAACCGTCGCCGCCCCGGTAGTCGAATCCATTTACCGGATTGTGAAAGAAGACGGCACGGTGTTGTTCACCAATTCCCCTTTCTACAAAAAGAATCCAAGGTTCTAGATGCCCCTTTCTCAGGACCTTCGTGAAGAAATTCTGAAGCAGAAGCGCGAAAAGCGGGCGATCATTCTTTCCCACAACTACCAGAGGGAAGAAGTCCAGGATATCGCAGACTTTGTGGGCGATTCCCTTGAACTGTCGAGGACTGCGGCAGCGATCGACTGCGAGGTGATCGTCTTCTGCGGAGTGAACTTTATGGCAGAGAGCGCCTCGATACTCTCTCCGAAAAAGACCGTGCTCCTGCCGGAGCTTGATGCCAATTGCCCCATGGCGGACATGATCGAGGTGAGTTCCACCCGGAAAGTCTGGAAGACGTTTCCGGGATACGAAACTCAACCTGTCTTTGTTTTCCCTCATGAATTTAGTTTAAGGGATATAAAGGGGAAGTACCCCGATGTGCCCGTGGTTGCCTATGTGAACACGACCGCTGACGTGAAGGCGGAGAGCGATATATGCTGCACCTCTGCAAACGTAGTGAAGGTGATCGAATCCCTTCCCGACGAAAGGGTCATCTGCGTACCGGACAGAAACCTTTCGATGTGGGCGCAGAAAAATACGGAGAAGAAGGTGATCGCCTGGGACGGTTTTTGCCATGTCCATGACAGGGTCACGAAGGAGGACGTCGCGAAAGCGAGGAGGGACCACCCCGGGGCTCCCCTAATGGCCCATCCGGAATGCAGGCCGGAAGTGCTGGAATTGGCGGATCACGTGACGAGCACCTCGGGCATGCTCAGGTTTGCACATGCTTCTCCGGCACAGGAATTTATCGTCGGCACCGAGATGGGACTTATGCACCGCCTGAAGAAGGAGAATCCCGGAAAGGCCTTTTATCCCCTGAGGAAAGACATGATATGCCCCAACATGAAAAAGACGACTCTGAAGAGCGTTCTCTCCGCACTCAACGAGATGCGGAATGTGATCAAAGTCTCTGAAGAGGTGAGGATACCTGCAAAACGGGCCCTCGACCGGATGCTTGCGATATCGTAACGACGCACGCGAATGCAGGATGCAGGGAACAAACCGGGACCGGGGGAATTCCTCCCAGGAATGAATTCTCTCAAAAAGAAGATCATCGAAAAAATCAGATCGGAAGGTCCGATAAATTTCGAGACCTTTATGGAGATGGCCCTTTATTATCCCGGTCTCGGCTATTACGCAAGAGATGCGGCAGCGATAGGCAGGAAAGGGGATTTTTACACCGGCAGCCATCTCCATCCCGTCTTCGGAGCGATGCTGGGAAGACAGCTGGGAGAAATGTGGGGAGCCCTCGGCAGGCCGGCAACGTTCGATGCGGTCGAGGCGGGCGCGGGCATGGGGTATCTGGCGAAAGATCTGCTGCACTACGTTCAGGGTTCAAGCCTTTTTGAATCCCTCAAATACACGATCATCGAATTGAATCCGGCGCTCAGAAGGAGGCAGCAGGAACTGCTTTCGGAGTTCGGCGGCAAGGTCGGCTGGGTCTCGAGCCTGCACGGTCTGGAGCCGGTTATGGGCTGCTTCTTCTCGAATGAGCTCCTGGATGCCCTTCCGGTGAGAATAATTGAGAGCGACGGGGAGTTGAAGGAGATATATGTCTCTGTCAGGGAAGAGGAATTCGCTGAAGTCAGGATGGCCGCGGCTGAAGAGGTAAGGAGTCATTTCAGGGACCTCGGCATCGCACTTCCGGCCGGATACAGGACAGAGGTGAATCTGAAGATAAGGGAGTGGGTCGGGGGGGTGATCGAGAGACTTTCGGAGGGCTTTGTCCTGACCATAGATTACGGCTATCCGGCATGGGATTACTACGGTGAGCAGAGGAACAGGGGAACGTTCCTCTGCTATTACCGGCACCAGGTAAATGAAGATCCGTACAGGAATATCGGGGAACAGGATATGACCGCCCATGTCGACTTTAGTTCTTTGAAGGCATGGGGGGAAGAGGCCGGCTTGAAGACGAGCGGTTTTTGCTCGCAGGGAACATACCTCATCTCCCTCGGCATCGACGAAGTCATTACGGAACTTTGCGGCGAAGCACCTGATCCTTTTGAGGTCGCAAAGATCAAGGGCCTGATACTTCCGGAGGGCATGGGGGAATCGCACAAGGTCATGATTCAGTATAAGGGAAAGGGAGAGCCGGGGCTGAGGGGGTTTGCTATGAGGAACCAGTCAGGGAGTCTGTAGGAAGACGGCCAGCTTCTCCATGCTCTTCATCACGCATTCCGGGGTGCGCGCCTCGATCGTGCAGAGATAATCCCTCTTTTCAAGGGAAGAGAACAGGGTCCTGAAGTCGAAGGTGCCTTCGCCTATCGGGAGGTGCTGGTCGGAGCTCCCGTCGTTGTCGTGGAGATGGAGTTCGAAAAGGTAGGGCCCGAGGACCCTGAGCCAGTCGTCAAGGGACACGTTCGTGAAAAGATTGCAGTGGCCTGTATCGAAACATATCCCGAAATGCCTGGAATGGAGTTCCTTCATCAGCGCTTCGAGGTTCGAGGGTTCGTCCTCGAAGATGTTCTCGATGGCGATCCTTATTCCGAGAGCGGCAGCTTTTTTGATGAGAGGTTTCCATGTGAGGATGCTTCCTTCGAGCCACAGGTCTACTCTATGGGCATACTTCCATTTCTCGTATCCGGAATGAAATACGATAACGCGCGGCGAGAGGGTCTCCGCGATCTGCATAATGTGAGAGAAACGCTCGAGGGTAACGGCCCTGACCTTTGTGTCAACCGCACCGGGAGAGAGGTCCATGAAGGGCGCATGAAGAGAAATCGAGGGGTTGTAGTCGAATTTCTCCCTTAATTCCCCGATAGCGCCCGGCCGAAGGGAGTCCAGCGAGGAAGAAGAGAGATACAACTCAAAATTAAGCTTGTATTCCCTGATAAAGTCCAGATAATCCCCCACCTCGGAGTAAGGGACATGGACATGGACGGTCTTCACCTATGACTTGGGAGTGGGTTCAAGCTTCGGCTGCGGCTTGCTCTCGGGCTTCTTTTCGGGTTTCGCGCCGTTGCCTTTCGCAAGCTTATCAGCCTTTCCACCGCCGCCCGTCGTAGCATAGTCGGTCTTGTACCAGCCCGTGCCCTTGAGAATGAAGGACGTGCTCGAAATCAGTTTCCTCATCGTTCCGCCGCATTCCGGGCATTTCGTGAGGGGCATGTCGGTGTATCGCTGCACGATCTCGTGCTTTTTGCCGCAGGATTCGCACTGATACTCATAAATAGGCATCGCAAACACCTCCCTGGCATACTGCTCCATTACTATAACCGATTTCTCGCTACACGGTCAAATACCGGCTTGGAAAGCGACTCTTTTTCCGTACTTTCAGACCCCATGAGGTATAATACTTGGTGCTTGTTGTCGGTCTCACGGGAAATTACGGGATGGGAAAGAGTACGGTGCTCGGTATGTTCGGCAAACTGGGTGCGGTCACGATCGATGCCGATACGATTGTGAGCGGCCTGCTCCTTGAACCGGACGTCCTCGACAGCATCAGGAAGGCCTTGGGAAGCGAGGTATTTTCGGAGGATGGCCGTCTCGACAGGGAGAAGGTTGCGGCCCTTGTCTTTTCGAACCGGGAAAGCAGAGAAGTCCTCGAAGGAATTCTCCATCCCCTGGTGTTCGTGAGAATTGAACATGTTCTGTCCGGAGAGGCCGGGGAGGGGGAGCCGCATAAGGTTGCTGTGGTCGAAATCCCCTTGTTGTTCGAGAAACGGTATGAGAGGAGATTCCGGAAAAGGATTACGGTGCACACTGACAAGGACACGGTCCTCCGGAGGCTGCAGGCAAAAGGCATAACCAAGGAAGACGTCCTGAGACGACTGGAAGCCCAGATGCCGATCGCGGAAAAGATCGCATTGTCCGACTTCGCGATCGACAACGCGGGAAGCCCTGAGGAGACCGAGAGACAGGTGGAGGAGATATATATCACGCTTTTGAAAGAGGTGGAGTGATTCGCAGATGGTGATCATACACGGGATTGAAAACATGAAGGAACGATACAGGAACGTGGTGCTGACGATAGGGAACTTCGACGGCGTCCACGTCGGGCATCAGAAGATCTTCAGGAAAGTCGCCGAGAGGGCAGGGGCTCTCGGCGGGACCGCCGTGGCGATGACCTTTGAACCCCATCCGCTCAAAGTCGTTGCTCCGGAGCGCGGGGTGAGGGTCCTTACACCCTTTCGGGAAAAGGCGCGGCTTATGGAACTGTACGGCATGGACGCAGTCCTCTCGATAAGGTTCGACAGGGATTTCTCGAACACAAGGCCTGATGATTTCATCCGCGACGTAATTGTCGGAAGGATCGGAGCGAAAGAGGTGATCGTCGGGCACAACTATGCCTTCGGCAAAGGGAAGAAGGGGACCACGGGCCTCCTAAGGCGGCGGGCCGCGAGATACGGGTTTTCCTTCAAAGTGGTAAGGAGCGCAAGGCTTTACGGAGAGGTCGTGAGCAGCAGCAGGGTGAGGAGCCTGCTGAGCCGGGGGCGCGTCTGCGAGGCCTCGTGGCTTTTGGGCAGACCTTACAGGATAGAGGGCAGGGTGGTGACGGGTGCCGGGAGAGGAGGGAAGGTCCTGAATGTTCCTACTGCCAATCTGGATACGGAGAATGAACTGGTGCCGAAAGAGGGGGTCTACGCCGTGAAGGTCGGGCTTGAGGGAAGAATATTTGACGGAGCGGCCAATATAGGCAGGAACCCGACGTTCCACGAGACACGCATGAATTATGAAGTCCACATATTCGATTTTTCCGAAACCATTCTCGGGAAAGAGCTCAAGATATATTTTATAGATCGCATCAGAGACGAGAAGACATTCCCGGACATCGCGACCCTCCGTGAGAACATCCTGCGGGATATCGGGCGCGCGAGGGAGATCCTGAGGACGAAGAGATACCCTAAATTGCTATAGGGTCCACCTCGACCGCGACGCGGACCTTCGTTTCCTTCCTGAGGGCTTCGAGGACGGTTCTTGCATACTGGGTGAGGCGCGTCTTTGACGCGGACTTCAGTACGAACTTCCACGTGTAAATTCCCTTTCTGTGCAGAGGCAGAGGCCCCATGATCTCGATCTTTTCGTCCGTGCGCGGAAAGGCATCCACGAAGGTCTTCCCCGAGTCATGGCTTGCCGACAGCGTGATCACGATCATGCGGGACAAAGGCGGGTAGGCGAGGGATCTCCTCATCGAGAGCTCCTCCAGGAAGAATTCCCTGAACCGGTATCCTCGCGCGCACCGGAAGACGTAGCTTTCGGGCATCTTCGTCTGAATGATGATGAGACCTTCCGGCCTCAGATGCTCCGACATGCCGATGATCTCCCGGAAAAGGAGCTCCGAGGACCTGAAGTCAGGCACGTGGAGGCTGATATCAGGGTTCAGAAAGACGCAGAGACTGTGGCCTTCTGCGCGGAGGAGCCTTCCTGAGAGCGCTTTTGTTCCGACAATCACCTCTTCGCCGTGCGCGCCGCCGGAAAGGGCGTTCAGTCCCGGTTCATCCCGCAGGGTGTCTTTGTCGATTCTCACGGGTTCGATGCCGAAATGTTTTTCGATCTCGGAAGCGACGCGCTGCGTCCCCGCCCCTACGCTTTCAAGTCGTATGCTGCCGCACTTGCCGCATGCCTCCGGCGCCCGTGAAGAATGGTTGCAGTAGTGGCACCTGAGGAGGTGTTTGTCCTTGTGATATATGAGGGGTATGCCGCACTCGGGACATCTGAACACGTAATCGCATTCCTCGCACTGTATCAGCGAGTAGCCTTTTCTGTTGACAAAAAAAAGGACGCTCTCCTGCTTCTTGATGGCATCGGACACAGCCCGGAGAACCCTGCGGGAAAGATGAGGCGTCGCCTTTCCCGATGTCTTCATGTTGACCACCTCGACCCTGGGCCGGGCCGCTTCTTCCGCGGCGGTGATGAGGTGGTATTTGCCCTTTTCGGCGTTGAAGAAGGATTCGACAGAGGGGCACGTCGAAGACAGGAGAACCGTGGACTTTTCGAGATAGCCGCGCATGACTGCCACGTCCCTCGCATGGTAGCGGACACCTTCGAGGTTCTTATAGGAATCATTCTGTTCCTGAAGGACCGCGAAGAGCGCGACGGTAGGCAAGGGGGCGGTGGCGGCGATTCTTGAGCCGAGAACAATGTCGGACTCTCCGGAAAGGATTCGGGCGAGCACATTTCTCCGCTCCCTTTTCGAAAGGCGGCCGTGGAGGATCGCGAGTCTGCTGCCGCAAGAGTCGCCCAGGGCCTGCGAGAGAAGCCCGATCTGGGCGATTTCGGGAACGAGGATGACGATATTCCTCAACCCGTCCATAACGGTCAGCAGGGCTGAAATCTCGAAAGAGAGCGACGGCGCATGAAGCAGGTAGGTTCCGTATTCACGCCGTGAAAGCGAATCGCAGACCGGAGCAAGGGCACGATGAGAGACCGCAGGCAGCTGAAGGGCTTCGCGTGCGGGTCCCGGGCTCCCCGGACGCTTTGTGCGGGTGTTTCCCGGTTTTGCGGGGCGAAGATATTCCATCAGGGCCGCACTTTTGAGGACCGCCCCTTCGGGGACCAGGTAATATTCGGCCATCCACTTCAGGAGCCTCAGGAACGACCCGCTCACCCGAACCTCCCCGGACATCGCCTCGGTAATTTTCTTGATATGTCCTTCGGGAGGATGGACCGCTTTTCCGAGGACGATCCCGTGGCGGACGCTTTTCTTCACCTCCGCCCTTACGATCATCCCGGGAGAAAGCTGCCCCTGATCGGAGGAACGGCAGTAGGTGAGAGGGCCGATGTTCAGCGGAAAAACGACATCGAAAAAATCCATGGAGCATTGTACCATGAAAGGGTCTTCGACCTGTAAGGCGGCTCGACGCCGGTGCGGCGATGCCCTAACGGAATACCGGAGGGATGAGGGGACGCGGGCGGACGGTTTCGCCGGTCACAGCATATACTCGGCGAGATTGATCCGGTATTTGTTCGGATCCATCGTCTTTACGATCGTCCTGAGATGTCTGCCGCCCCGGCCTTTCTCGGTGAGATCGACCACATGGCCCTTGACCCTGTTGCCGCCGTGATCAATAATGATCAGGACCCGCGGTCTGTCCTGAAACATCGTATTGCCCCCGTAAACAAGGCCGAGTTCTTTGGTATCGAGGAGGACGAGAGTTCCGATGGGGAAGACCCCTATCATATTAATGAAGAACTTGAACAGAAGGGGGTCGAGCTGTGTGCCCGCCCGTTCCATCATGATGCTCAGGGCCTTGTCGGGGGCCATCGGGACCCTCGAATAGACCCTTGAGGACGTCATAGCATCGTACTGGTCGGCGAGGCTCACGATCTTTGAGTAAAAATCGAGGTCGAAATGTCTCGAGACCTTCGGGTATCCGGACATGTCGTAATTGAGGTGATGTTCGAAGGCGACGATTGCGGTCCTGACCGATGTGGCGTCAAGACCTTTGAGCTTCAATATCGCCCTTACTCCCCAGAAGGGATGCTTCTTGATGATCTTCCATTCGTCTTCACTGAAATTTGTCGGTTTATTGAGTATCTCCGCAGGGACTTCCATCTTGCCGATGTCGTGAAAAAGCGCGACGAGGCCGAGGTCGGTCAGCGCCTTCCTGCTGAGCCCGAGCCGCTGCCCGAGGGCGACCGAGAGGATGCTCACGTTCACGGAATGGTGATACGTATACTCATCGTAATCCTTTATCGCAGTCATGCCTACAAGGAGCTCCTCTTCTTCGAGGATCATGTCCACCATCGATTCCACAACTCTTTTTGCTTTCTTTATGTTGACCCTCTCGCCCGATTTGATCTTGGTGATTACTCCCTTTGTGTAGGAAACGGCGTTGAAATAGGTCCGCTTGACCAGTTTCCTGATATCGAACTCGCCTTCTTCGACGATCTTCTTGAGCGGACCGACACTGAGGGAATTCACGCCTGCTGTGCCTTCTGAAAGGGCATTGAAGGGCGTGTCGGAGAACGAGGAGTTCAGAAAGGCCTTCACAAAGACCTGGATGTCTTCGGAGGTTATCGGGCTATGGATCGTGATGCTGCCCAGGTCGCGCCTCTTAAACTCCCTGATGAGAAAGTCGAAGTTGAGGAGGTACTCCATCGAGTACCTCACTCTCGACTCATTCATGTAAAAGAACTCTCCGACCACTTCGAGAGTCAGAGTGCCGTCTCCGTCCACGAGGGGATTTACGAGAGAGAGAAGCCTTTCAATTCCCGTAAGGACCGCGATGTTGCCGGCGTCATGGATGTGGGCCGTCCTGATCACGACAGCGATCTGGTTGATGATGTCCTTCGCGTTTCTCGCGATTTCCAGGTCTTCCCTATCTGCCATGTTCTATCCTCTTGATGGCGGCTCCGACATATTCTCTCAGCAGCCTGTTCTTCGTTCCATGCAGCTTGTAGAGGTAGGGAAGGGAATCTTTGCTGCCCATCAAGCCGAGGCAGTAAGCGGCGCAGGCCCTGCCCTCGTCAATCTTCGCCCTTTTGAACAGGGCCTTCTTCTTGAGGGTTCTCACCATGAAATCCGTCGTCTCGCTGTCGTTCCAGTGGGCAAGCACCTCGTAGAAGTCTTTCTTTTCGTCGAAATCCCTGTCCCTGAAGTCGTTGCCGGAGATCTTTTCGAGGATGATCCTCTTGGCCGTCTCCGAGGCGATGCTGCCGAGCGCCCTCACCGCGGACTTTCTGATGGAGAGCTCGCTGTCGTTCAGGCAATCCCTCAAGGTCTGCAGCCCGAGGGGGCTCTTGAGCTCTCCGAGGGCCCTGATCGCTTCCTTCCTCACCCGTTCGTCGGTGTGTCGCGCCGTGTTCAGAAGGTACTCGACGGCTTTCTTGTCCCCTATGTGACGGAGGATATAAATGATATTCCTTACGACGTACCAGCGGTGGTCCTGCAGACCCTTCGCGATGGTCTGAAGGTCCATCTTTCCGAGATAGATCAGGATATTGATGATAATCTTTCTTCCGTGTATGCCTTCCATCTCGCCGAGAAGGGTCATAAAGGGAGGGATGGCGGTCCTGTCGAGAAACTCCAGGTATTCCGCAAGGACCGTCTCTTCGACATTCGCCTCGGAATCGAATATCGCCCCCGCGCTCTTGACGGATTCCGGCGAATTTATCATGGACAGGAGGCCGTTCATCTGGCGTCTCGCGGCCTCGGACAGGGAAGGGCTCTCAGCTGTTTCCCTTGTCTTCTTCAGTACCTGCACGACCAGTCTGAGGTCCCTGCGCTGGATGCAGTAAGAGAATACCTCTTTGAGGAGGTGATAGATATCCTCGTACTCGGGAAGACTCTCGGCCTGGAAGAGCATCTCGAAGAGTATGTCGTAAATCTTTCCTGTCTTATCCTCGAGATCTTTCTCCATTTCCTTGACGAGCAACTGCAGGTCCTTGTCGGTGAGGTTCACAATAGAAATGTCTGCTACATCTTCGCCTTCAAATGCGGAGGCATATGCCTTGAGGACCTCGTCCGTCTCGGGAGCTTTTCCCCTTATTTCTTTGACGGCCTCTGCTTCATAGTCTTCATCCTCCATGAGAAAGGCGTCGTCGGCGACATACCGGATGTTCTGGAAATCCTTCTCCCAGAGGAGGGTGACGATGTCGTCGTCGACGGCCTCCCTGTCGAAATCGAGGGCGATGATTTTCAAGAACTCTTCAAGTTCGGCAGGGAGAAGACCTCTTTTGAACGTCAGTTCACGCAACCCGTCCTTGAAAAAAAAGAGAGCAAGGTTATCCTCTTTTTCGGAATTGTGATAGACCTGTTCAGAGTCGAAAAGAAGGTCGTTTTGCTTTATCTTCAGCGGGAAAGCGTCTCTGTATATGAAGAGATCGCTGAACTTCGAAAACGTATCCTCTATGGTCTTTTTGTAGATGGGGTTGTTTTCCGGGTACATCCTGATGGTCTTTTTCGCCTTCAGCAGGGCCTGGACAACGTCTTTTGCAATCCTTATATCGTCGGAAATTTCCATGTCCAAAAATAACACAGATCGCTACATGTGTCAAATAAGAGGAATGCGCTTGTCTCTCGCATATGTCTTGATGATCATCGCGGAGATATGGAGCCTCTGGAGCTTTAGGTTTCTCCCTCTGATGGCCTGCACATCGCTGTAGGGAAACTTCTCCCCCCTGATCTCCGCCTGGGCCTTCATCACTTCCATGTAGAGCGCCTTCAGCGTTTCTCCGTCAAAGGGCTTCAGGAAGAGGGGATTGACGACGGTATAGCCTTCGGCCACGTCCCGGGCTATGGTCTTGAGGCCTTTACCCCTGACGTTCGGCACTTTCCGTTCTCTTTCGCACAAAGAATCTCGATACGATTATGCCCGCCTCGTAGAGAACGAGTATCGGGACCGCCATGAGCGTTTGATTGAAGGCATCAGGGGTCGGGGTGAGTATGGCAGCGACGACGAAGGCAAGCAGGACCGCATATTTTCTGTTCTTCGCAAGCGTTTTCGGCGTGACTATGCCCATGCGGGTCAGAAGGACGATGATGATCGGGAGTTCGAAAACGGCGCCGAAGGCGAGGATGAATTTCAGACAAAAATCGACATAATTGCCTACGGAAAGCATCGGGGTCATGGAAGCCGTCTTATAGGTAAGGAGAAACCCCATTGCAAAGGGAAGGACAAAGAGAAAACAGAAGGCCGCCCCGACCAGAAAAAGAGAAGTGGCGCTCACGACAAAGGGCGCGATGTATTTTCTTTCTCTGGGAAGCAGTCCCGGCGATATGAACTTCCAGAACTGATGAAGTATTACCGGCAGGGACAGAAGCAGCCCTGCCACAAAGGAAACCTTGAGGTGCATCCAGAAGGCCTCTGCCGGAGCAAGGAACACGAGCGAGGGGTTCTTGATCTTGGATGGAACAAACGAGATATACGGGTTATGCAGGCTGAAACTCACCTCCGACCTGAGGGGGAGCGTGAGCAGTTCGAAAATGTTTTCGGAATAGCTGAAGGCGACGATAAAAGTGATCAGAAGGGCTATCAGAGAGACGACAATCCTTTTCCTGAGCTCACTGAGATGTCCCGTAAAAGGCATCTTGGACTCATCCGTCATCTCCCTTGGTTCCCCTTCTCTTCAGATGGTTTTTTTTCTTGCATTGAGGAAGTCTTTTCGGTCCCTGCCGTGCCCGTGCCGGTTGCGCTCTCGTCCCCTTTTTCACTCACGTAAAAATCTTCTTCCGGTCCGTGCGTTGCGGGCGCCTCGGGCATTGCCTCGTCCTTCTTCTCTTCTGATACGGGAGCGCCCTCGGCCTCCATGTCTATTCTATCAGATTCCGTACTCATTTGTTCTTTTACGCCCTCCATCGCCTTCTTGAGTTCGAGTATCCCTTTTCCCAGGGTCTTCCCGAGTTCGGGCAGCCTCTTGGGGCCGAAGACGATGAGGGCCACGACAAAGATCACGACGAGTTCCTGAATGCCAAGGTCAAACATTATTCCTCCTGTTCGAAGATCTTCTTTATCTTCTTTTTTTCGGGCGGGAAGAGATACGTAAGAGACAACAGAAGGCGGTATTCAGGACTCCTGTTCTTGAGATCGAACCCCGCACCGAGGGTCGTGTACAGGTTCTCCGCCGTGAGAATTCTGTAGCCGAAGCGTGCCTCGAGGCGGTCCACCTTGCCCGAATAGCTCTTTTTCGCATACAGTTCGGCGAGGATTTTGAAGTTGTGCGCGGCAGCAAAATCGAGGCCGGCAGCGAAGGTGATGTCGTCCGTAAATTTGTCGGTACCCGGCCTGAAATAGAGCACGTTCACATGGCCGGTGACCGGTCCGACCCGTTTCGTTAAAATAATCCCTCCGCCTATGCTCCCTTCCGTGCTGAATCCCGATTTTCCCGAATTGAGCGACGCGCTTATGATATAGGCGATCGAAGGTCCGTACTTTCCTTCTTCGAAAAACCTGTGTTTTATTCCGAGTGAGAGATCTTCAAAGCCGTCCCCGGAGCGGTTCTCGTTCAGAACATACGGCAAGGTGAGATCGAATTCGATATTGTCCGTGATGCCGTAGGCAAACTGGTTTGTGAAGCGGTAATAGTCCGGTTGTCTCGATTTTTCGAATCCCAGTTGGATGCCGAATCTCCCCTGTTTCAGGCTTTCTGCACCGAAGGTGGAGAATACGCCGTAGGGAGCGAGGGGCTGCAGGCCCTTCAGGTCAAAACCAGCTGCGTATCCGGCGTGGGCAGTCACGGCAAGGAAGAGGAAAAGGAAAAGGAGATTCTTTTTCATCAGCCTAAACATAACAGAAAAAAGAGTGTACTGTCAATAACTCGTTGATTTCACTTGACAATCATCCACTTCATACATATAATTAAGAAAACCGGGGTAAATGCCTCAGGCATTCAGCGGAAGATTCATGAAGAGGTGTATATGACAAAAGCTGATCTTGTTGATATCATATTCGGGAAGGTAGGGCTGTCAAAGATAGAGTCGCAGAATATTATCGAGATGATCTTTGATACGATCAAAGCGACGCTTGTCGAAGGAGAATCGGTGAAGGTATCGGGGTTCGGCACGTTCAACGTCAAGAAGAAGAATGCGCGCCGCGGACGGAATCCCAAGACGGGTGATGAGCTTCAGATAACGCCGCGCAGGGTGATCACTTTCAGGGCGAGTAACCATTTCAAGGACATGATAGAGAAGACGGATGCATAGGTCTTCTGCAGAAAACATCTCGGCCGCCAAGAGGAGTTTCCCGGACAAGCTCTTTTACAAGATAGGCGAAGTGAGCAAGATCGCCGATGTCGAGCCCTATGTGCTGAGATACTGGGAGACGGAATTTTCTTTCCTGAAGCCGAGAAAGAATAAGTCGGGACAAAGGGTGTACGTAAAGAGAGACCTCGAACTGGTTCTCCAGATAAAGAAGCTGCTGTACGAAGAACGCTACACTATCGAAGGTGTGAGAAAGAGGCTCGGAGAACCCGCTACGGCAGCGCAACCCCAAACCCCTGTCATGCAATTCCCCTCGAAGGAAGTCCTCGACAAGGTCAAGAAGAGACTCAGGGATATTCTGAGCCAGATACGGTAATCGGGGCGTGGCGCAGCCTGGTAGCGCACTCGCTTGGGGTGCGAGTGGTCGCCTGTTCAAATCAGGTCGCCCCGACCAAATAACCCTCTGAACCTAAAAGACAAAAAGAGATTCAGAGGGTTATTTCTCTTTCCTCAAAAAATCGATGAGGTTGTGAAAATGTCGGAACTTTCTTTTTTGTTATGATAGCCCTGTGGAGAAAAAATCATTGAAATACGGGGACTTATTTTGAAGATGCAGACCACATATTCAATAGAATATTCGCATACGGCGCGAGTGCGCGCCTTTCCAAATTCTCTCTTTATTGACAATTGACGCACTCGCTGGTAATACTAAATATATAGTTAAACCTTAAATTAAGGTTAAACAAACTGAACGGTGGAGGTAGCATATGCCGATGGCGAAGGTCCTTGCGAAGGGGCAGATTGTAATACCCAAAGAGATAAGGGAAAAGGCGAATATCCGCACAGGCGATAAAGTGGATGTGCAGATGACGCCGAAAGGCATCGTGGTTGTACCGATCAAGAAAACCTATACTGAGAAGGTCAGAGGGATAGTCAAGGGCAAACTTTCGATGAAGGAATTGGAAGATCTTTATGCGGAAAGATCTTAGAGACTTCGAAGGCAACACTCCCGTTTTCATAGACGCAACGATTTTTCTGCATCATGCCTTTGATACAAACCCGGTATCGGTTGAATTTCTCAACCGGATAGAGCTCTCAAGTGTCAAGGCATATACCTCCGCCCTTGTGCTGGAAGAAGTATCGTACAAGATAATGATGCAGTCCGCCTCTAATTATCTTGAGAGGGTGACTGTCCGGTACGTCAAGAAATTTCTCGAAAACCCCAAGAACAGGGGAAAGGTGTTATCTCCTCTCATTGAATATATTGATTACATTGGTAAGCTGCAGGAAGCAGGCATGAGTGTCATAGACCTGAAGGGCAGCGACATGAAACAGGCGGCACATCTTGCAAAAGAAAATGGGCTTGTAACTGCCGATGCCGCGCATCTTGCTGTCATGTTCAGAAAATCCATCAATCATATAGCCACAGAGGACTCTGATTTTGCGGCCGTGCCGAGCATTACTGTTTGGTCTCCTTCTGCGAAATAGGTCTGTTCAGGCTATGGCTCAAGTGGGCATCGTTCCAAATATTGATAAGCGTGTGAGGCTGCTCCGATTTCATGCCGTGCTATCTTACATCCTTCCGGCAGTAACACTTCTATCAGGAATGCGCTTTTATATTTCATCCAGAAAGTCACGCTACCTGGCCTGACACCAAGATCTCACTTTCAACCACTACTCCGCATTTCTAAAATTGGCAAACGACTCGCGGCTTCGGGTTGAAAGAGGTGCATTGAAGAATGTTGACTACTCCTACTCCTCAAAATCGGGTTTCTCCTATTGATTCCGCGTACTCCCCAAACTCAGCGGAGAAGGCCTTGGCCTCAGCGGTAACGTTTCATGTTGAAGTCAGCATTTTTTATGAGAGACTTTCCATGGGAAACTTAGCTAAGGTTAAAGCCTACACCGCCTACCAATAGATATGGTATAAGAATCAAGAGAGATAAGGCAGGAGGACTCACTACTTCCCGGGTCTGAGAACCCTGAATACAGACTGTTCTCTTTCCCCCTAAGCCGTGATAGGATGATTGTAGAAAGTAAAATTACTTTTTGTATTTGTGTAATTTCCTATTCCATGATGAACAGACAACAAAAAGCAAATTGGAGACCGGGTCGGCTCTTCAGCTTCCTGCTGAGGGTATTGTGTGGTTTCAAACGCAATCAGGGTCTGCTGTTATCCAGCGCTGTTGCCTATCATACCCTGTTGTCAATTGTACCCATGTCAATCCTCGCCCTCATCGCGTTGTCGCATTTTATAGGACAGGAACAGTTGTTTCAGACCTTATCAATGTATATAGAACTGCTGATACCCGGCTATGCAGCAACTTTGACTGAACAAGTGCGGGTATTTCTCGAACATCGCAAGGCGATTGGTATTATCGGCTTCCTTGTCATGTTGTTTTTCAGCTCCATAGCCTTTTCGATGCTTGAAAACGCGATGTCAGTAATCTTTTTTCAACGCGTCAGGATTCAGCGCCGCAACTTTCTCATTTCTGCAATTATTCCTTATGTGTATATCCTGTTAATGGGTCTGGGTATAGTGTTGGTGTCGTTTATTGCAAGTGCATTAGAGATACTTGAAAAAAGGCAATTGCTACTGTTCGGATGGAGTTTGAGTCTTGAAGGAGCTTCCAGGGCCGCGCTGTATATACTGGGGATACTTGGTGAGGTGCTTATGTTCACCTCCATATATTTGGTGATGCCCGTCGTACGTATCACCTTTCGTCACGCACTAATCGGAGGGCTGACCGCAACAATTTTATGGGAGATCACCCGCCGTGTGCTGGTCTGGTATTACGCGGTCTTATCTATGGTAAATTTAATTTATGGTTCCATCGCCACGGCAGTGGTTGCCCTTCTCAGTGTAGAAGCTGTAGCATTAATCCTTTTGTTGGGTGCTCAGGTTATCGCGGAACTTGAGCGCAAGACAGACGAATTGACTGGGGAGAAACTGTCAGGTTTTAGGATATGAAAAAGAAGTCGCGCCTCTGCGACTGAGAAGGGATATTTATGAGATTGTCGCAATAATCAAGACATGATAAGATTTGAAAAAAGGAGAGTGATAGAGGAATGAAGAAACAATCGCCTCCTTCGAATTTAAGCACCGTGTAAGCATCAACAATCTATCGGCCATATTGCCGGAAGGGTAGCATGGAGGATATAGACAAGTCCTTTCCCAGGATACCTGTTGCGACTTACAGGCTTCAGTTCAATCACACCTTCGGATTCAATGATGCACGGGGGATAGTCTCCTATCTCCACGATCTCGGCATTAGCGATGTCTACGCATCTCCCTACTTCAAGGCACGAAAGGGAAGCCTTCACGGATATGATATCGTTGACCCCTCTGCATTGAACTCGGAAGTGGGAACAGAAGAAGAATATGATATCTTCATACAAGAGCTGGGGAAATACGGAATGGGACAGATCCTCGATATCGTTCCGAACCACATGAGTTGCGAAAGTGAAAACCCCTGGTGGATGGATGTCCTCGAAAACGGCCGAAGTTCTCCCTATGCTGACTTCTTCGACATCGACTGGAATCCGGCCATTAAGAAGCTCTCAGGCAAACTGCACATCCCCGTTCTTGGAGACCAATACGGCAAGGTACTCGAAAGTCAGGAACTGAAGTTACGCTTTGAGGAGGGTGCTTTCTTCATCTACTATCAGGACATAAAGTTTCCGTTACTGCCGGAAACCTATGTCCTTTTGCTCCATCACCGCACGGAGGACCTCCGGAATCTTGTCGCTAATGATAACCCTCATCTCACCGAACTCTTGAGCATAGTCACCGCGCTGAAGCATCTGCCTCCGGCTGCAGAGAAAGATGTGGAAAGAATCGGCGAACGATACCGCGAAAAAGAAATCATCAAAAAGCGTCTTTTAACCCTGTACCTTGAGAGCCCCGAAATAAGGAAGTTGATTGACGACAATGTGGATATATTTAACGGCAAGAAGGGCGACCCGAGGAGCTTCAACCCTCTGGACGCTCTTCTCACCGAACAGGTATGGAGACTCTCACACTGGCGTGTCGCAAATGAAGAGATTAATTACCGCAGGTTTTTTGACATAAATAACCTCGCCGCGGTGCGGACCGAAGACCCGGCCGTCTTCGAGGAAACCCACAAACTGATATTCAGGCTTGTTGAAAAAAAGAGGGTCTCAGGATTGAGGGTCGACCACCCGGACGGCCTGTACAACCCTTCACAATATTTTGAAAAACTCCAGCGTGAATGTTTCAGCCGACTCGTCTCCACGAAAGCCCCGGGAGATGATGATCATGAACAGTCTGACGTGGTCCCGGAAGTGTTGAGGCGATATGAGAGGCTATTGTCATTAGACCCGCAGTACAAACCCTTCTATATAGTCGGAGAAAAAATCCTCACAAAGGGCGAAAAAATGCCTGAGGACTGGCCCATTTTCGGAACGACGGGTTATGATTTTTTGAATTCTCTAAACGGAATCTTCATAGACACGAAAAAAGCAAAGATGTTCGATAACCTCTATGCAAAGTTCTCGGGGACCAAAAATCATTTTTCCGACGTGGTGTATGAAACGAAGAAGCTTGTGATGCAAGTAGCCATGTCAGGCGAGATAAACACCCTCGGAAATTACCTGAACAATATCTCTGAAAAGAACAGGCATACCCGGGATTTGACACTGAACAGCCTTACCAGAGCGATAACCGAAGTCATCGCCTTTTTCCCGGTCTACCGGACTTATATAAATTCATCGACCATTAAAGACAGAGACCGTCAGTACATAGAGGCTGCGGTTTCTAAGGCTAAAAGAAAAAATCCCGCTATCAACGCATTCATATTCGATTTTCTCGGAGATGTCCTTTCGCTCAAATTCCCTGAAGGCTTTAGCGAAGAAGACAAAAAAGAGTGGTTCGATTTCACGATGAAGTTCCAGCAGCTTACAGCGCCTGTCATGGCAAAAGGGGTTGAAGACACGGCTTTTTACGTGTATAACCGCCTCGTATCGCTCAATGAGGTCGGCGGAAGTCCCGACAGGTTCGGTCTGACTCTGGAGGCATTTCATGGACAGAATCTGGACAGGCTCAAGTTCTGGCCGCACGCTCTTATCACCACTTCCACCCATGACACAAAACGGAGCGAAGATGTAAGGGCAAGGATAAATGTCCTCTCAGAGATTCCTGACAAATGGAGAGGATGTCTCGCGAGATGGAGTTACCTCAATAAGATGAAAAAAACTGCCATTGAGGGACAGAATGTACCGGACCGCAATGAAGAGTGCCTTCTCTACCAGACACTCATGGGCGCCTGGCCGCTTGGCCGTCTCGATGAGACCGAATACAATGCCTTCAAAAAGAGGATCAAGGAATATATCATAAAGGCGCTAAGGGAGGCTAAAGTAAATACGAGTTGGATAAATCCTCACGCGGACTATGAAGACTCCGTGATGTCTTTTATCGATGCTATTTTGGCGATTAGCGCCGACAACAAGTTTCTTGAGGAGTTCGAACCCTTCCAAAAGACGATTTCCTATTTCGGCATGCTGAATTCGCTATCGCAGACATTGCTAAAAATAACTTGTCCTGGTGTTCCAGATTTCTATCAGGGGACCGAGATATGGGATTTCAGTCTTTGTGATCCGGATAATCGGAGGCCTGTCGATTTCAACCGCAGAAGAACGATGCTTACATCTCTCAAAGAGAATATGACAAAGTACGGACCGGATTTAAAAGTAGCATTGAAAGCACTCATCGAAAAATGGGAAGACGGGTCCGTAAAACTTTATGTCACATCGAAGGCACTGACATATCGGGGAGATAACCATATGCTCTTCATGGAAGGAGCCTATATGCCGCTCACGGCAGAGGGAGAATTAAAAGATCAGGTCTGCGGATTTGCGCGACGGAAAGACAATAAGGCTGTCCTTGTTATTGTTCCGAGATTTATGACTCAAGTCTCGCATTTTACTGTTGAAGCTCCGTTTGGAGAAAAGGTGTGGGGAAAGACCGGAGTTCTGTTGCCGGATGAAATCTCAGGCAGCAGCTTTAAGAATGTTCTGACCGGAGAAGAGGTGAAAGTGATTCGCCGCGCTGAAAAAAGGGTGTTGGCCCTGGCCGATGTCTTCTCCTGTTTCCCGGTGGCAATGCTCGAAGGAACAATGGATTGCGGGTTCAAAAATGAAACCATATGAACAGGGGACAAAACGAGCGCGGGAGAATCATGTAGCCTTATTTATTTACCTCTGCGCCCTCTGCGGCGGACGCTCATCAAATCGCAGGTCTGCAATTTACTCGGCCTGGGGCACCTGCAGCTTGAAATTCTCGGATACTTCCGTGCAATTGCGAATCCATTCTTGAGCTTTTTTGTCACCCAGTCCGGCTTTCTTCTTGAAGTCGGCCCATTTTGTGTGAAGGATTTTGTAGCAGATGTTCTGGATTTGCCACAGATTAATCTCGAACGGCAATGTCCGGACTAGTTTTGCAGCTTTATTCAATCTCTCCATGCAAGAAAGGTCCTCACATTGCTCGAGGGCTTGCCGGGCGAGACGCTCAATGTTGATTTTCAGCAACATTCCTAGAGCGGCCTCATCCAGGATTGCGCCGGCCAAACGAGCTTCTTCCAGAAGAGGTCTCACTACCTGGGAATCAAGTCCATCCCCTTGAAGTACCCTGCGAAGCTTGGCATTCAAGCACAAGTCCGCTGCGACAGACAGGACTATTGGCCGTGGCGTGCCAGTCCCGGTCAGAAAGCGAATCAGTGGAGCATGGTGTTCGTAAATCGAGCTATATGCGGCTTCAGCCTCTCTCAGGGTCGGCCCCATGATGATGTCCAGGACTTTTCGCCGCTCATCGGCAAACAACGAGGTCAGAGAGTACGTGGACGTCCCGAAGTATTTACCCAACAGAAGTATGGTCTTCGGGAAGTCAGCTCCGGCGAAAGCCGCGGAAATCTCTTTGGCCAGCGCTTCATATTTTTGCGCGCCCTGATATTCGCCGGTGCCGCAGGCGATACTGTGATCACCAAGATGTAGAACGCCAAAGCATAAGCTGGAGGATATGCGCGTAATCTCTGAAGTGACCGTGGCCCGCCCGATTACCAGCTTTGAGCCTCCGACCTGAAAACTGCGATAGTCCTCCCGGGTGGCGGAATACGCGTAGATCGAGCTGCGTTCGCCGATGTCCTGGAACAGTGAGCTTAAGGCATAGTGGGCGCCCACGTCTTTCATATCGAGCATGACAGGCCTGACCAATTTCTCATATATGGTGCGACCGTCACGGTGTTCAGGCATGTTGCTCTTGGCCAGTTCAAGATGATCGAGAAAGGCAGGTTCGAGCGGTTCGCTAAAAAGCTGGTCGGCCAACTGCAGAACTCTGCCGGCATATTTTATGTCCTGAACCGTCTCAATCCCGGAAAGCTCGTCAAAAAACCAACCACAACTTGTGTACATGAGCATTAAGTGACGTTGGAGCTCCATGAGATTCAGGACCGTGATCTCGTCCTCGGAGTTTAAGGGACGGGTCGCGTGGCGACTTAAAAACGCACTGATGCGCTCGGGTGCTCGATCCACGATGATGTCGATGTAGTCGTCCCGGGCCGCCCGCGGATCGGACAGCAACCGTTCAGCCAATTGTTCATAAGCCGGGGTAACGGCATCTCGCAGCCAGTCCAGCGCCGCACGCAAGGGGGCCCGCCAGGTCTGGTTCCAACCCGGGTGCCCGCCGCTGTTACACCCGCAATCCGACCGCCAACGCTCTATTCCGTGAGCGCAGCTCCACGAGCTGTTCTCAAAGATTTCCACTTCGTGCGTCGGTGGATGGTCCGCCAGATAGCCGCCATAATTCGTCAACTGCGCAAGTCCGTTGGACTCAATGTAATGGAGCGCGTGAGCGAGGGCCATGTCGCCGCCGCGATGGTGATGGCCATAGCTTTCGCCATCCGTTGCGATGTGGACGAGGCGGGGAGAGGAAGAGCCGTCGGGGAACGCGGACAATAGCCTCTTGGCGAATGCCTCTCCGCTGTTGAGTAATCCTTCAAATGCCAGAGCATGTGAAATGGAGCCGTCGTAAAAGAACAGGTTCATGACGCTGCCTGAGGGCAGCGATACCCTGTAAGGCATGCCGGGATCGATTCTTCCACCGCTCACATCTTGCCATTTATCACCGCCAACGGACCTGACCCTCCGTGCCTGACTGGGGGAAAGTATGGCAAATCCGATTTCCTGTTGTGCCATTATGTCCAGGGTTTCGAGATCTACCGCCGTCTCGGGGAGCCACAACCCTTCCGGCTTGCGTCCAAAGCGATACTCAAAATCCTTTATTCCCCAGATAATCTGGGTCTTCTTGTCGCGGCTGTTGGCCAGCGGCAGGATCATGTGATTGTAAGCTTGGGCCATCGCAGAGCCGTGACCTGAGAATTTCTCTACACTCCGCCTGTCAGCCTCCAGAATTGCCTCATAGGCTTCGGTGGCATACTTCTGCATCCAGAGCAAGACAGTTGGACCAAAGTTGAAGCTTATGTTAACATAATTGTTCACCAGCTGGACGATTCGTCCTTCCGTGTCCCAGATTCTCGACACTGCGTTTGCAGCGTAACATTCAGAAGAAACCCGCTCGTTCCAATCGTGGTACGGGAATGCAGAATCCTGGATCTCAATTGCCTCCAGCCACGGGCTTTCCCTGGGAGGTTGATAAAAATGCCCATGGATACAAATAAATCGGTTCATCAATAGCACTCCTTTTGCAATATCACGCGGTTTTCACCCAGCAGCGCAGCACTTCCGCCACACTCCACGCCTGCGCCACGCAACCGCGCGGCGTGTACGGCGGCTCGGCATCAAAGATCTCGCTGATGGAGCCGATGCAGGCCTCGCTCAGGTGCGGAAGGAAGCCTGATAAGAATCGTCGGGCCTCCGCTTCCCCCGCCTTTTTTCCGGTGGACTTGTGTATGCTCACGCACTGTCTGAATTCGAAAGACGCCGTTTCTTCCATTCCCCGATCACTCCCCTTTTTTAGAAGAGTCTACCACCAAAAATCATTGATTAATAGTGCCAAACCCGGACAAGCCGGACGTGAGAAATTATTAACAGCCTCATAATAGAATGGACATTCGTTAGTCTTTGTCTGTCATGCCCCAAGTCTTTAATCGGTCATCCAGGACAGAGTTTTAAGACCTGTGGATTCCCGCTCAACACACTGCGGCGATGACCGCGACGTTGCTACTATTTTGAGATTATTAGATTCAACTAAAAACATGATATTCTTTATTCTATGGTAAAATAACATATGATAACCGTCAAGCCTTTCTTTTTGTTCTTTCTATTCGTATTCATCTTGGGCCTCAGCAATGGATGCGCGACCTTGCCGAACGTCTCTGAAATGATTGATGAGGCGCCGACTGGAGAGAAGCCTCGTCAAATCGTTTCTTCCAAAGGACTGTTATCTCCCGAGAAAAGCAAGGTTATCATGGAACGACTGAAGAGCTCTGTCGACCCGACGGACATCCTGGAACGCCACACCGCCGTTGTAGAATCGGTCACCGAAAGCCCTCTGACGAAGGGGAACAAAGTCACTCTGCTCGCCGATGGTCAGGCCGCCTATGCTGCCATGTTCAAAGCGATACAGAACGCCAAAGACCATATCAACCTTGAAACCTTTATCATTGAAGATGACGAAGTGGGCCGCAAATTTTCCGAACTGCTGCTGCAGAAACAGGCGGAAGGTGTCCAGGTAAATCTCATCTATGACAGCATGGGCAGTTACAGTACCCCTGCTCTTTTTTTCCAGCGCCTGCGGGACGCGGGAATTCAGGTGGTCGAATTCAATCCGGTAAATCCGTTCAAGGCCCACGGGCACTGGCTCCTGGCGCATCCGGACCATCGCAAGATTTTGATCATCGACGGCAAAGTCGCCATTTCAGGGGGTATCAACATCAGTTCGGTTTATTCGAGCAGGCTTTCCGGAAGGAGACAAGTGGAAGGAGCGCCGCTGCCATGGCGTGACACCGACGTTCAAATTGAAGGCCCTGCCGTGGCTGAATTCCAAAAGCTCTTTTTTGACACCTGGCAGAAGCAAAATGGCCCGGAACTCTCGGGGAGAAACTATTTCCCTGAGCCGAAAGAAGTGGGGAATGCACTGGTGCGGGTGGTCGGCAGCACGCCGGGACAGGACAACAGAATCACTTTTATTGTCTATGTGTCCGCCATCACTTTTGCAGAGCATTCCGTGCATCTTATGAATGCTTATTTTATCCCCGATGAGCAGATACTCACGGCCTTCACTGATGCATCAAAGCGTGGTGTTGACGTAAAGATTATTGTTCCCTCAATAACCGATTCGAAAATGGCGTTACGGGCACAGCGGTATAATTATTCCGGGCTTTTGAAAGCGGGGGTGAAGATATACGAACGCCGAAACGCCCTGCTGCACGCTAAAACTGCGGTCATTGACGAAGTCTGGTCCACGGTCGGTTCAACCAACATGGACTTCTGGAGCTTTTTAAGCGATGATGAGGTAAATTCGGTTGTCCTGAGCCGCGAGTTTGCCGCCGAAATGGAGAAGATGTTTTCCGGGGACCTTGCAGAGTCCGATCAGATTAAATGGGAAGAGTGGAAAGAAAGACCCTTGGCAGACAGGCTCGGGGAGTGGTTTGCGCATTTATTTGCCCATTGGTTGTAAAACATTGAAAGTAACTACTCAGGTGTTTAGGCTGAAGACTGAAGGTTATTCAATAAAGCAATACTTAGTCACAAGATTCAATTGTCCTGAACTTTTTGCTGTGACATTATATATTACTTACAGTCTTCAGCCTTCAGTCTATCAACCTGAGTACTGTAAATGTGAATCAGATGCATAAGATCGGAAACCTTCCAAAATTCTTCCTGTTCATGACGCTGCACGCAAAGAAGGCACATTTGAGGCAAATCCGGAACGAGCAACAAGAACAAAGCTAATCACAAGGAGGGAATCATTTTGAAGGTTGATGTACGGCGCCGCTATAAAAGACCTCGCATTTGCCGCCCCGGACAAAGCGTTTTGCCTTCCTGTAAAGACTGGAGATTGGGCCGCCAAGGGACTCGACCGCGCTCACCGCGCCGATTTGGGGACTGCCGAAGGGACCGCTGATGCCTTGTTTGAATTTTGCGCATCCCTTCTCATCGAGAAGCGCCACTATTACATTGTCATATCGTCCGCTCACAAGATTGAGCTTGCCCTTAAGTGCAACCCGATTATGGCGCGTCGCAAGGGCGCAGTCCGCAGCGTCCGCAACACCGTCCTTGATCTTCCAGTGGGAGATGAACTGTGTGATGGTGCCCCGCCCTCCCCGGGTCTGGCTGTAAACGTCCCCATAGCGGTACCCTTTGATCGCAGCAGTACCGAGAGGGCCGGCGATGAAGAAGGCGCCGAGGTCGACGAGGTTGAACTCCTGGCTCGTTTCATACGATGAGAGGACCTTGTCGAGGTCCATAGTATACATGACGAGATTATCACCTCGGAGAGAAAAAGTACCGTCCATGCCCCTCATCAGATTGCGGCTTCCTTCTTCTTTGATCGTCAGGGAAGCATAGAGATCGCCCTTCCCGCCGATAACCTTTTTTGTGCCGAAGGACTCCTGGAGTTTTGCGAAGTCCAGCTTCAATACCTTCAAATTGATTCTATACACAGCATCGACTTCCGACTTGTCTGCTGTGGCATCTCCTTCACCCTTCGCGCCGAAGATGTCCATGGTAAGGGGTATGAGGTAGATTACCCCCCTCACCACTTTTACAGGACTCTTGACGTTGTCGATCTTGAGGTCCTTTTTCCGCACCTCCTTGCAGTCCATGGTTCCCGTGAATGAGATGTTCTTTATAATGACCCCTGAGGTATCCACTACCGAAAGGTCCTTGATGGCCAGACTGATTTCTTTCAACTCGGTTTTTTCACCAGCCTTCTTGTCAAAGAAGAGGAGGGCCCCGATGGTAAGTGGTTCGAAATTATATATCCCCTTAACCGCCTTCACAGGGGCCTTGAGATTCTCGATTCTGAAGTCCTTTTGCAGCACCTCCGCGCAGTCGAAGCTTCCTGTGAACGAGACGTTCTTCATGATGTCCGCTGCGGTATCTTCTATCGTGAGGTCCTTGATTGCCAGATTGAAATCTTTGAACTCCGTCTTTTCCCCCGTTTTCTTGTCGAGATAGGCAAGTACCCCTTTAAACAGCTTGAGCTCATTCAAGCTGAAGGCTGCTCCAGGCTGCCCTTTAGTCGATTTCTTTTCAGTGCTTTCGAAATTATATTTCCCATCGGCGTTCTTCACGATGGTAAGGGCAGGTTTGACAAGCTCGCACCTGGTAACTTTGAGTTGCTTCTTCAGCAGGGGCATCAACTCAGCCCCCAGTTTGAGGATTTCGAGGGAAAGGATTTCGCCTCCCTTGTTGGCGATGTGGATATCCTTAGCCGATACGCCAAAGGGAAAGAAAGAGAGCCCCATCTTCCCATCAATCCTGACCTCCAGGCCGGTCGCCCCGGAGGCAGCAGCCTCGATGCGGGACCTGTAGGAATTTATGTCGAAGGTGAGGGCGAAAATGACTGCAGCCAGAACAAGGGCTGCGGCGGCGGCGCCAAAGATAAGAAGGACTTTCTTCTTCGCATTCATGAGAGGAATACCATACTGTCCGGCCACAAAAAGTTCTGGCCCTCCCTGCGCAGTTGAGCCTCCATTGAATTTGTAAATCTTGATTTTAAGGTATCACACAAGGGTGTACACGTCAAACGACTGTCAAGCTATCAAAAGACTGCATTTGAAGTATAATCCCTTGCGGTTGAAAGTTTGAGTCAATTTAACTGTCTTTGAAAATTGTCCGGCGAGAAAGTCCTGATTTTGACATCACCTCAAAAGAGGATACAATTTAATTAATGACATGATACAAACAGGCACCCTTGTTGCCGGAAGGAGGGAATGAATGCTTTGGACGATTTTTGTAGTACTCGTGATACTCTGGCTGTTGGGGCTGGTGAGCGGTTACACGATTGGCGGGTTCATTCATGTCCTGCTAGTTATCGCAATCGTTGTTGTGCTGATCAGGATCATTCAGGGGCGCAAACCATTCTGACGGTAAGAAAGTTAAAGCCTTATCGGATGATTGCACATCTCAAGAAAGGAGGAGAGAAATGACTAAGAGTAGGGGCTTAAGCCAGAAGGTTATTTTTATGACAGTATTATTGGTTTTCGGAGTAGCCTTGTTTTCCGGCTGCGCCACAATGAAGGGAGAAACAACGGGTGAATATATCGACGACTCGACGATCACTACAAAAGTTAATGCGGTAATCGTTAAAGACCCGGATGCTCATTATTTCAAGATCGATGTCACGACAACACAGGGAGATGTTGTTCTCCAGGGTTTTGTGAACAACAGAAATACCGAGGAACGGCTTATTGGAAAGATCAAGGAAATCAGGGGTGTGAAATCCGTGAAGAGCCTCCTGAGGATAGAAAAGAAATAGTGATGCTTCTACGCGACAAGCCGCTGGGCATTCTGTAAAGAGGGTTCATAAATGGAGAGATAAAATGATGAATGAAGGCGTGCTGCAGGACAAGTTGAAACATTAGGAGATGCAGTAAAACAGCGATGGGGAGTGCTCACTGGCAAGGACCTTGCTTGATACGGTCGATGGGAGACTGGATCAGCTACCGGGCCTCCTGCAAGAAAAATACGGGTACACGAGAGAGCAAGCTGAGGAAGAAATAAAGCTATTCCTCAGCGACATGAAAGCAAGGGGAGAAAATGTATTTGATGTAGTGCTCGATACCTTGATAGACGAGTCTCCACAAGAAGGGGACCATGTTAAATGACAGAGCAAACACTGCAGGAAGCTCTTGAAGCCGGGCTTATTACGGAAAAAGGAGAAGAGACAGCACTGGTAATATCGCAGGCCGAAAAGCAGCCCCGCCGTTCCGGTGATTCCCCTCTTAAGGGGTCCTATGACCCGCTGCAGGTACCGGCAAGTGACAGCCGCCGGAGAACGTTAACGGGACACCTCAACATTTACTACGATGCGGTAGTTGCGAGTATTCGTAATGCAGAATCTATTCTGATATTCGGTCCTGGCGACGCAAAGGGCGAGCTCAAGAAACGTCTTAAAAGAAACAATCTCGGAGGACGAATCGTAGGTGTTGAGACAGTCGACAAGATGACGGACCGTCAGATTGCGGCGAAAGTCCGGAAGTACTTTCAGAAGTAGCGGGCCATTACGCCTGCGATCTGCGGGTTTCATTTACGGAAGATCTTTGAGAAACTCCTTTGTTGAAAGCAAAGGAGAAGAACCAAAAGGAAATCGCTTCAACTATAAGGAGGTCAGTCATGGAAGATGTTAAACGGATTCTCGTTGTGAGCAGGGACACTCAATACTGCAGAAAAGCTGTTCATTATGGAGTTTCGCTCTCCAGGAAATATGGAGCGGAACTTTATGTTATCCATGTGGTTCATGACCCTTTCACTTTTGGGGGGTGGAACCTTCCCATGCCTTCACTGCATGTGGAGTACAAGAAGCTTTTGAAGGAGTCGAGGGAAGAACTTCACACAATGATAAACTCGGAGAAAAAGAAGGGAATGTCCATAAAGGAATTGGTTAAAGAAGGTGATCCTGAGAAGGAAATCTTCAAAACAGTCAGGGACGAAAAGATAGATCTCGTCGTCATGCTCGCCCATGAGGAGGGGCATCTGGAGCACTTCCTTTTCGGACGAAGCAACGAAGAGATTATTCGTAAGATGCCCTGTTCGGTTCTCCTGGTGAAAAAAGAGCCGGGACCTTTGCACGAGGGGCAGTAAAACTGCCCGGCGGGTAAAGGAGAAACTATGAACAAACAGACACCTGTCAGCAAGCCGGTCTACAGTCCTTTGCCGACGGACATCGAGGGATTCGATTCCCTGGCCGAACTCGCCCCGGATATGCGCTGGTCATGGAATCACGCTGCCGACGAAGTATGGCGGCGGCTTGATCCCGCGCTGTGGGATCTCACGTACAACCCCTGGGCCGTCCTGCAGACGGTCTCCCGTGACCGGCTCCAGCGCGTGTCAGCCGATCCCGCCTTCCGCAAGAAGGTAGATGACCTCGTGCAGGCCAGGCGTCGGGCTGCGCCGCCGCGCTGGCGTTTGCGACGGGTGTGTCGGCGACGTTGATCGGCGTGATGGTGGAGGTGGCGTTATTGCCGCCGCTGGTGACGTTTGGGCTGCTGCTTGGGGGCGGGAAGATGAGTCTCCCAAATGAAACGACGCGGACCGCGCGGCGGACATTACCGAAAGCTGGAGTTTAAAGTCCCATTAAAAAGGTGAAAATTAATCAGAAAGGGTTTATAGTGTTGTTGTTTGTTCAGTGCCGGGTGAAACATAACCTTGGATAATCAACAGTCCTTTTGGAGCATTCCCGCTGCTGAACTTCTTCAGCAGTTACAGGCAACCGCTCAGGGATTGACGAGCGAAGAGGCCCACCGGCGCCTCACGCAGTATGGGGCCAATCTCCTCAAGCCCAAGAAGAGAGCGAATGCACTCTCTCTCCTCCTTTCTCAATTCAAAAGCCCGATCATCCTGATCCTGATATTTGCCTCAGTGTTGTCATTTTTCCTCCGCAACCCTGTGGACGCCGTTATCATCTCTGCAATTGTTCTCGTAAGCGGGCTCCTCGGCTTCTGGCAGGAAAGAGGGGCGACGAATGCAATCGACAAGTTGCTGTCGATCGTACAGATCAAGGCTGCGGTCATGCGCGATGACGTTCTGCAGGATATTCCCGTTGATGAGATAGTGCCTGGAGATGTCGTCACATTCAACGCCGGTGATGTCATTCCGGGAGACTGTCTGGTCCTCGAATCGAAAAATCTCTTTGTGGATGAGGCGTCTCTGACAGGCGAGACCTACCCTCAAGATAAAATACCCGGGGTACTGCCGGAGGAAACTCCGCTCGCCCAAAGAACCAACACTCTTTTTATGGGAACGCACGTGGTCAGCGGCAGCGCAAGCGCAGTGGTGGTACATACAGGAAGGGAAACCGAATTCGGCAAGGTCTCTGAACAGCTTGCGCTCAGACCTCCGGAGACGGAATTTGAGCGCGGGGTGAGGCAATTCGGCTACCTCCTTATGGAAGTGACGCTACTGCTGGTAATTGCCATTTTTGCCTTCAACGTATACCTGGCCCGCCCTGTCCTGGACTCATTTCTTTTTGCGCTGGCACTCGCCGTCGGATTGACCCCGCAACTTTTGCCGGCCATTATCATGGTCAACCTTGCCCACGGCGCAAAAGGCATGGCGCTCAAGAAGGTAATCGTGAAACGCCTCGCCTCTATCGAGAACTTCGGCAGTATGAACGTCCTGTGCTCTGATAAAACCGGCACTCTGACCGAAGGGGTGGTGCACGTCCGCTCCACTCTTGACATCGAGGGCGCTGAAAGCGAAAAAGTCCTGCTCTATGCCTATCTCAATTCTTTTTACGAAACGGGGTTTACAAACCCGATTGATGAAGCAATACGCACCTATCGGACGTTTGATGTCTCGGGCTACCAGAAGCTTGACGAAGAGCCTTACGATTTTGTTCGCAAACGGTTAAGCATCCTGGCCTCTCATGGCAACACACATTTTATGATCACGAAAGGAGCGTTACAGAATGTACTCGCCGTCTGTTCAACAGCAGAAACTTCCGGCGGGACGGTTGTGGATATCGCTGCAATAAAGGAGAAGGTGCAATCCCATTTTGAAGAATTTAGCAGCCAGGGCTTTCGCACAATGGGGATTGCGTACCGGGACCTGGGCACTACCTCGCGTATCACGAAAGACCACGAAGCCGGCATGACGTTCTTAGGATTCCTTGTGCTTTTCGATCCTGTCAAAGCAAGCATTGCCGAGACCATAGCCGACCTCAAACGCCTCGGCGTTTCACTGAAAATAATCACCGGGGATAATCGTCTGGTCGCTGCCCATGTCGGACAACAGGTTGGGCTATTGGACTCAGGAATCCTCACGGGTCCGGATCTCCGGCTGATGAGCGATGAGGCGTTGCTTAAAAAGGTAAATGAAGTGAATGTTTTCGCAGAGTTCGAACCCAATCAGAAAGAACGTATCATCCTTGCCTTGAAAAAGGCAAAGAACGTCGTTGGTTATATGGGAGACGGCATAAACGACGCATCGGCCCTCCATACTGCCGATGTAGGCATATCCGTAGATAGCGCTGTTGATGTTGCCAAGGATGCGGCTGATATTGTGCTGCTCGAAAAAGACCTTGGAGTCCTTGCGCAGGGAGTACGGGAAGGGAGGATGACCTTTGCCAATACCCTCAAGTACGTATTCATGGCGACAAGCGCCAATTTCGGCAATATGTTCAGCATGGCAGGGGCCTCTCTTTTTCTTCCTTTTCTTCCTCTCCTGCCCAAGCAGATCCTGCTTACCAATTTAATGACGGATTTTCCTGAGATGGCCATTGCCGCAGACAATGTGGACAAAGAGCTGGTTGAGAGCCCGCGACGGTGGAACATGAGATTTATTCGGAACTTTATGATGACCTTCGGTCTCTTAAGTTCCATCTTCGACTATCTCACTTTCGGCGTATTGTTATTTCTTCTCCATGCCTCTCCGGAGGAATTCAGGACCGGCTGGTTTGTGGAGTCTGTCATCTCGGCATCGCTGGTGGTGCTCGTCGTTCGCACAAGGGGCCCCTTCTTCAAAAGCAGACCCGGGAAATCCCTGTTCATAGCGACACTGCTGATCGTCGGCGTTGCGCTGATTTTGCCTTTCCTTCCAATGGGAGAAAGGCTCTTTGGATTCACCCCATTACCAATCTCTTTTCTTGTTCTTATGGGAGTCATTGTGGGGACCTATATCGCTGCAGCTGAAGCGGCAAAAAAGGTATTTTACAAAAGAGTCCAATTTTGAAAAAGAAGAAAACCGGGATTACTCTTCTTTTCCCGGCAGCGTAAAATAAAAAGTTGCTCCTTCATCCGGTCTTCCTTCAGCCCAAGTCCTGCCGCAGTGGCGCCTGCCGGCTGCTTTGAAGAGGATGCTTGCTTTTTGATCAGGCCTGGATTGATTAAGCCCGATTGATTAACCGAACTTCATTGACATTAACGGCGATATGTGATAATTGTAAATTTAGAGCAGCTCATTCTCATATCAGTCGATTGGATTCGAATAACCGGAAAAAGACATGGAAAGGAGGACAGCGTGAAGAAGTATTTTGCAGCGATGGTAATTATGGTTGCATTCGGCCTTCTTTTTGTTACCGATTCCTATGCACAGAGAGGAATGAAATGGAAAGGCAGTGGAGGCTGGGGGCCTGGCACCCAATACTCCAGAATGTTTGATCCCAAAACCGTTGAAACTATCAGCGGTGAGGTGGTGAGCGTAGATAAAATAACGCCGATGAAAGGCATGTACTACGGTATCCACCTCATGGTTAGGACGGCAAAGTCTACGGTATCCGTGCATTTGGGGCCCGGATGGTATATTGAGAACCAGGATGTGAAGATCGAGCCTAAGGACAAAATCGAGATCAAGGGTTCAAGGGTAACTTTCGATGGAAGACCGGTGATCATCGCTGCCGAAGTGAAGAAAGGCGACGAAAGACTGAAACTCAGAGACGAGAATGGTTTTCCCGTCTGGGCCGGATGGAGAAGATAATGAAAGATGGACATACTTCTTAGGCACTCACAAATGGCGTGCTTCTCGTATGGATCATTATTGCCGGTCGCCGGAAGTGCACTGCCCGTAGCCGGCGCCGCGCTTTTTTTATTCTTTCCAGAAGAGCTCAGGAAGTCACTTGTCAGTCTCTTCATCAGCTATGCCACAGGCGCTCTGCTCGGAGCAAGCTTATGCTGTAAAGACATGACAAGGAGGAAGAAAGGAGACAATGATAAGTAACGATCTCGTCACCAAAACAGAACCCGGCTCATACTGTTGTTGGGAAGACTCCGGCAGGTGCCCTATATGTGGTGTCCAGGGGAATAAGTTCAAGAAGTTTCAGGAGGCGCCGATATGAATATTATTCATGCAAAGCTTTATGTGACAGATCATTCAAGAAAGGAGAATTCATGGGCTCAGCACAGCTTTGTCCTATATCAAGAGTCGATAAAGTACTCATAGCAACGGACCGGTCGGAATTTAGCGAAGGGGCGATAAGAGAGGCAATAAACTTAGCAAAAAAGTGTTCGAGCAGCCTGCATATCGTTTCGGTCATGGAAACAAACCCCGAATATGAGACTATCGGCGCCAATGTTTTTCAGAAAGAAGAGGAAGAAGCAATAGGATACCTTGAATCTTTAAAAAGGAGAGTATCTCAAGAGGGATTGTACTGCCAGACCACGCTTCTTCATGGAGATGATCCTTATCGGGCCATAGTGGATGCGGCCGCCGAGAAAGTGGTTGATATGATAATCATAGGGAGACGCGGTCGAACGGGACTGATGAAGGTGTTGATGGGCAGCGTGACTGCAAAAGTGATAGGTCATGCGACCTGCAAGGTTTTAGTTGTTCCGAGGGCTGCAAGGATTGAGTACAGAAAGCTGCTTGTTGCTACGGATGGTTCAGAGCACAGCATAGCAGCAGCCTCGGAGGCGCTCGGAATTGCGAAACGCTGTGGAAGCACTGTCATTGCGGTTTCTGTTGCAAACCTGGACATAGAACTGGAAAAAGCAAAGGCCAATGTCGGCAGATTCGTTGAAATGGCACAAGAGGACGGCATCCCGGTAGAAGCGTTGACACCTGTCGGCAAGCCTGCCGATGTTATCGTCGAGACAACAGGAGGCAGGGCTGTCGACTTGATAGTTATGGGAACGTACGGGGAAACGGGCTTACGAAGATTCCTCATGGGAAGCACAACGGAAAGGGTCATTGGCCATGCGGCCTGCGCTGTTCTGGTTGTCAAGGCGAAGCAAACCGAAAGAGAGAGAGGTGTAACGGGATGAAAATGTTGGAAATAAGAGAAATTGCAAAAAGGAAAGGGATTGAAGCTGGAAAGCTGAAAAAGACTGAGCTTGTCAGAGCAATCCAGAAAGTTGAAGGATATTCTGAGTGCTTTGCAACACCATACGGTCATGAATGCAATCAACCTCATTGCCTCTGGCGCGAAGATTGTATGAAAGGAGTTTAAGGGAAACTGCTTGTGAAACCTTTCTGACCGGACAAAGAGATATCAATGTCCGGCCGCTTCACGATGAGAGACTGGAGAATAAATTTCCCTGGGGGCTCTATAAGGTCGAAAACCTTGCCGCAGTGCTCACATCCGTCCTCATATTTTTCTCCGCCTACGAAATAGCAAAGACAGCTGTTCTTTCATCCGACAGTCCATTACGGAACCTGGAGATGACACTCTTTGCCGTCTTCGCGATTGTGATTCCAATTGTACTTTTCGCCATATACGAAAGGAGAATCGCCAGAGAGATTAATTCGCCTTCGCTGACTGCTGACGCCGAGTACTGGAAGGCTGACATCGCGCCCATCGCTATCGTGGCTGCAGGCATAGCTGGGGCGAAATTCTCCTACACTGTGATGGACAGGGTCGCTGCTTTCATGGCGCCACAGTCATGCAGACCGCCGCCTACGTGGTTTCAGAATCAAAAGGCGCATTATCTTCATTCCCCGGCTTCGGATTGCCTGCCTTCTTTTTGTGCCCTGGCAAAAGAACTGCTATAATGAAAAGTCTGACGTGACAGGGCATAGCGCAGCACACCTGTCAACAACTCGGGACCGGAACTGGGAGGTTTGGGCGAGACGTGAGGAACAAGACCTTGAATGACAAAAGATGCGTTATGTTTGTGGTGATAGCGGTCATTGGGGTTGCTGCTTTGGGGCTTACCGGATGTATGGTCGGTCCTGGTTTTCGCGCTCCTGAGGCCCCCCGCACGAATACGTACACGCCGACTGCACTGCCTGAGGAGACGGCTTCCGCGCCGGGCTACGGAGGCGAGGCGCAACGCTTTATTTCGGGACGGGAGATTCCGGCCCGGTGGTGGGAGCTGTTTCATTCAGAGGAACTGGATCGGCTGATCCACCGGGCGCTTTCGGACAGCCCGACGGTCGCTGCGGCGCAGGCCGCCCTGCGCCAGGCGCAGGAGAATGTGCGCGCACAAGCCGGACTCCTCTACCCCAGGGCAGACGCAAACCTCTCGGCTTCGCGCGAGAAGTTCTCTCCCGCGGCCTTCGGCCAAACCGGCGGCAGAGGGAGCACCTTCAATCTCTTTAACGCCTCCGTGGATGTATCGTACTCACTCGATATCTTCGGCGGGATACGGAGCGGCCTCGAAGCGCTCCAAGCGCAGGTCGACTACCAGAGCTTCCTGGTTGAAGCCGCGTATCTTACGCTGACTTCGAACGTGGTCACTACGGCGATAAAGGAAGCCTCGCTGCGCGCACAGATACGCGCGACAGAGGAGATTGCCTCGGCTCAGGAAAAACAGCTGGAAGTGGTCGAAGGGCAGTTCAGGCTCGGCGGTGTTTCGCTTTCCGACGTGCTGGCGCAGCGCACGCAGCTGGCCCAAACGAGGGCGACGCTGCCGCCCCTCGAAAAAGAGCTTGCACTGACGCGCCATCAGCTGGCGGTGCTCACCGGGATATTCCCCGGCGAGGCGGATACGCTTCCGCAATTCGATCTGGGGACCATGAAGTTGCCGCAGGAATTACCGGTCAGCCTGCCTTCGTCGCTGGTGCGTCAGCGGCCTGATCTGCGGGCTTCGGAGGCGCTGCTGCACGCCGCGAGCGCACAGATCGGCGTCGCTACGGCAAACCTCTATCCGCAGGTCACACTCACCGGCAATTTCGGGTCGGAGACGACAAAGGCAGGCAATCTCTTTTCCGGCGGCACGGGCATCTGGAGTCTTGCCGCGGGATTGCTGCAGCCTGTGTTCCACGGCGGGGAGCTGACGGCAAAGCGCAAGGCCGCCGTCGCCGCGTACGACCAGGCAGCCGCGCAATATCAGGGAACCGTTTTGCAGGCTTTTCAAGACGTGGCCGATGTGTTGCGCGCACTCGATACGGACGCTCGTGCGCTGAAGGCTCAGGCGGAGGCTGAAGCTGCGGCCCGCGATTCTCTGGACCTCACGCGGAAACAGTTCCGGCTTGGGGCCGTGAGCTATCTCTCTCTGCTCAATGCCGAGCGCCAGTACCAGCAGACGCGAATCACGCTGGTCCAGGCAGAGGCGGCGCGTTTCAGCGACACTGCGGCCCTGTTCCAGGCCCTCGGGGGCGGGTGGTGGAATCGCGAAGTGCAGGGCGATGCCCTGACAAATACTGAAAAGGAGTGAGGAGATGCCCTCAATAATGCGCACGCTGAAAGGGAGGAGACTCGGATGATCAAGCGCATGGTGATTATGCTGGTGGCCATGGGCCTGCTGTTCGGCGGTATCTTCGGTTACCATGCCTTGAAGAGCCGGATGATGAAGAAATCGATGGCCTCGATGCAGGCGCCGCCGGTGACGGTGAGCGCGACGAAGGCGGAATACGCGACATGGCAGAAGCAGCTCAGGGCCGTCGGGACTCTTCGCGCCGTGCGCGGGGTGGATGTGACGACTGAGATCGCCGGTCTTGTGCGAACCCTGCATTTTGCTTCGGGTGATGGGGTGAAGGAAGGTGAGGTCCTGGTGCAGCTCAATGCCGACTCGGATATCGCCCAGCTGCGATCGCTCGAGGCCTCGGCCGAATTGGCGCTGACCGTGTACGAGCGGGACAAGAAACAGTTTGCCGTGCAGGCGGTGAGCCAGGCGACGCTCGATGCGGACGCGGCCGACCTCAAGAGCAAGCGGGCCCAGGTCGCCCAGCAGGCCGCGCTGGTGGAGAAAAAGACGATCCGTGCGCCTTTTGCGGGGCGGCTCGGCATCAGCACGGTCAACCCCGGGCAGTATATCAATGCGGGCGATAAGATCGTCACCCTGCAGGCGCTCGATCCGATCTACGTCGATTTCTATTTGCCCCAGCAGGAACTTTCGCGTATCGCCCTCAGACAGAAGGCGGCCGCAAGCACGGATACCTATCCGGAGCGCACCTTTGCCGGCAAGATAACCTCGATTAACCCGAAGGTGGACCCTGATACGCGCAACGTTCAGGTCGAGGCGACGTTCGGCAATCCAAAACACGAGCTGTTTCCGGGCATGTTCGCCTCGATAGAAGTCGAGGCAGGCGCGGCAAAGCGGTATTTGACGCTGCCACAGACCGCGGTGACGTTCAATCCTTACGGAGAGACCGTTTTCATCGTCGAGGAAGGCGGCACAGGCCCCGGGGGCAAACCGGTCCTCAAAGTCAGGCAGGCATTTGTGACCGTAGGCGGCACCAGGGGGGACCAGGTGGCTATTCTGAAGGGGATCAGGGAAGGCGATACGGTGGTGACGAGCGGCCAGCTCAAGCTCAAAAACGGCAGCGCCGTGATCATCAACAACCAGGTTGCGCCGACCAACGAGGCCGCGCCCAGGCCGGTGGACGAGTGACGGCGGCAAGGGTGCCGGCATGAATTTCACGGACCTCTTCATTCGGCGTCCGGTGCTTGCCACCGTCGTCAGCCTGCTGATTCTGGTGCTGGGCGTGCGTTCGATCAGATCGCTGCCGATCCGCGAGTTTCCCGAGACGCAGAACGCCGTCGTGACCATTTCGACCGTCTATTATGGTGCGGACCCTGCACTGGTGGCAGGCTTCATCACTACCCCGCTCGAAAACTCGATCGCCCAGGCCGACGGGATCGACTATCTCACTTCATCGAGTACGCAGGGTTTAAGCACGATCCAGGCGAACCTGCGTCTGAACTACGACCCGAACAAAGCGCTTACAGAGATCAGCACCAAGGTGAACGCCGTGCTGAATCAACTGCCGAGGGAGTCGCAGCTGCCGGTGATCACCGTGGCGATCGGGGAGACGATCGATTCGATGTACATCGGTTTTTACAGCGATGTGCTTCCGACGAACAAGATCACGGACTATCTCATCCGGGTCGTGCAGCCGAAACTGCAGGCCGTCGAGGGCGTCCAGACCGCTGAGGTGCTCGGGGCAAAGCAGTTCGCGCTGCGGGCATGGCTCGACCCGAAGAAAATGGCAGCCTACGGGGTGACCGGCACGTATGTGAGCAATGCCCTTGCCGCCAACGACTTCATCTCGGCCGTGGGGCGAACCAAAGGACAGATGGTGACAGTGGAACTCACCGCTGCGACAGGGCTGCACTCGGTAGAGGAATTCCGCAATCTCGTAATCAAGTCGCAGAACGGAGCGATCGTCCGGCTGGGGGATGTCGCCAACGTGACCCTCGGCGCCGAGGATTATGACACCTCCGTCGCCTTCGATGGGAAGAGCGCCGTTTATATCGGCATCAAGGTGACGCCGAACGCCAACCTGCTCACGGTGATCAGAAATGTGCGCGGGGTGTTCCCCTCGATCGAGCAGCAGTTGCCCGAAGGACTCGGCGGACGCATGGTCTATGATGCGACGAAGTATGTGAACAGCTCTATCGACGAAGTGATCGGCACACTCGTCAAGGCATTGCTGATCGTCACCGCGGTGATATTCCTTTCCCTGGGTTCCGTGCGTTCGGTGATTATTCCGACGATTGCAATGCCACTGTCCCTGATCGGGGCGTTCTTCATCATGCTCGGGCTCGGCTATTCCATTAATCTGCTTACGCTCCTGTCGCTCGTACTTGCGATCGGTCTTGTCGTCGACGATGCGATTATCGTGGTTGAAAACGTGCACCGCCACATGGAGGACGGCATGCCTCCCGTTGAGGCGGCGCTTCGGGGAGCGCGCGAGCTTGCGGGACCGATCGTTGCGATCTCGGTCGTGCTCGTCGCGGTCTATGTGCCGATCGGCTTTGTGGGCGGCCTCACCGGCGCGCTCTTCACGGAGTTCGCATACACGCTGGCCGGCGCCGTGGCCGTTTCGGCGGTCATCGCGCTCACCCTGTCGCCGATGATGTGCTCGCGCTTCCTCAAGCCCTTCGAACGAGGCGGTACGCACCGGTTCGGCGACTTTGTCGATCGCCAGTTCGGACGTTTGCGAAGCGGATATGGAAGAGTGCTTCATAGGGCCCTCAACTACCTGCCGGTGACTGCCGCGTTCGCCGTGATCATCCTCGTCAGCATCTATTTCCTTTACGCAAACTCGAAACACGAGCTTGCACCTGACGAAGACCAGGGGATTGTGATCACGCTCCTCACCGGGGCGCCCGACGCCACACTGCAGCAGACACAGCTCTATTCAAGGCAGGTGTACGATGTCGTCAGCAGCTATCCGGAAACGGACCACGTGTTCCAGTTGGACGGGATCAGCGGACTGAACTCGGGCATTGCCGGTATGGTCTTAAAACCCTGGGACGAGCGGAAGCGGACATCGATGGCGCTTCAGCCGGACGTGCAGGGGAGGCTCGGCCAAATCTCAGGTGTGCGCGTGGTGGCGTTCCTGCGGCCTCCGCTGCCCGGCGGAGGCAGGGGGTTGCCGGTGCAGTTCGTGATCGGCACGACCGACTCCTATGAACGTCTGGACGAGGTGTCTCAGGTGTTGATGGACAGGGCGCGGGCGAGCGGCATGTTCGCATACATGGACAAGGATCTCAAGATCGACAAACCTCAGACGACCGTGGAGTTCGATCGTGATAAGGCATCGCAGCTCGGTCTTACGATGCGCGACGTCGGGAGCGCGCTGGGTTCAATGCTGGGCGGGGGGTATGTCAACTACTTCAGTATCGCCGGACGCTCGTATAAGGTGATTCCTCAGGTGATGCAGCGCGATAGACTCAACGCCTCGCAATTGGAAAACTACTATATCACTGCCGCAAACGGTGTGCCGGTGCCGGTCTCTACCGTCGCTCGTCTGAAGACAACCGTGGTGCCGGAGTCGCTGAACCATTTCCAACAGCTCAACTCGGCTACGATCTCCGCCGTTACGGTGCCGGGCGTCACCCTCGGCGAGGCCCTCAACACCCTCAAGACCATAGCCGGGGAAGTACTCCCGCAGGGTTACAGCATAGATTATGGCGGCCAGTCGCGACAGTATACGCAGGAATCGAGCGCGCTGATCGTCACCTTTTTCTTCGCTCTCATTATCATTTTTCTCGCCCTGGCTGCACTGTTCGAGAGTTTCCGAGATCCCTTCATCGTGCTCGTGAGCGTGCCCATGTCGATCTGCGGCGCGATGATCTTCATCAGTCTCGGTGTCGGGGGCGCAAGCCTGAATATCTACACCGAAGTGGGGCTGGTGACGCTCATCGGTCTCATCAGCAAGCACGGCATCCTGATCGTGCAATTTGCGAACGATCTCCAGCGTGAGGGCAGGAGCAAGCGGGAGGCGGTCGAGACGGCATCCACCATCCGTCTGCGGCCGATCCTGATGACTACCGCGGCGATGGTGCTGGGCGTCGTGCCGCTGGTAACCGCTTCCGGCGCGGGCGCAGTCGGCCGCTTCAACATGGGCCTGGTTATCATGACGGGTATTGCGATCGGTACTCTCTTTACTCTGTTTGTAGTGCCGGCGATGTATATGCTGCTCGGAGCGGACCATGCGAGGGTACGCGCGGCCGAAGGTATGAGGGAGAAAGGGTCTCCGTCCTCTTAAGTTGTTTCACGCCCGCCTGCACGGGCGCTTTTTCCATAAAGCCCCTTGTCTCCGTTTCTTCTGATCTCCGCGATTTCCCTGATCATGCGAGGGATGTCGCGAAGAGGATTGACTTTACTGCTTTCGCCGAAGTACCAGTTGACCGGAACTTCAACAATCTTGTATCCTCTCAGCCTGGCGATATAGAGGACCTCGGCGTCGAAGCTCCAGCCGGAGACTTTGCCGGCCGTGAAAAGGTCCAGCGCACAGTCACGGCTGAAGCATTTGAATCCGCACTGGGTATCACGGATGCCGGGCAGCAGGAGCAACTGGACGAGAAGGTTGAAGACGCGTCCCATAGCATGTCTGTGGAAAGGCTCGCCGTAGCGCTTCGCTCCGTCAGCTTCGCGGGAGGCGATAGCGATGTCATAGCCTTCGAGACGGGGCGGGAGAAAATTCCTCACTTCTTCCAGCGGCACCGACATGTCCGCATCCGAGATAAGCTGGTATTCTCCCCGCGCGGCAAGCATGCCGGTCCTTACGGCCGCCCCTTTCCCCTTCTTCGGCTCGTACAGATACCGGATAAAGGGATAACGGGAGGCGAACTCCTTCACAATCGCTTCCGAGCGGTCGGTGCTCGCATTGTCCACAACGATAAGTTCGGCGGCATAGACCTGACCTTCTACGAACGCCGCCGCCCGCACAAGGGTATCGGGCAGTCTCTGCTCCTCGTTGAAAGCAGGAACAACGATCGAGAGAAAAGGTGTCGAGGCACTATCGCGACCGTATGATGAAATGTTCATTCTCTTCTATATGCGAGCGCCCTTTACAATAATGGATACGGGCCGGCGGAGGCAAGCGTTCCTTTCTGCGTGGGGGATTCGGAAGGAGAAGAGCCCTGCGAGGCGTCTCCCTTTTTTTGGCTTTACACAAGCGGTCCTTTTGCCGTATAGTTAAACGCCTGATCGTTGACAGCAAAGTCACCAAACGGCACAAAGGAGGAATCGCAATGCTTTTCAGAATCACCCTGGCTGCAACCCTTGTCTTTTCATTGTCCCTGGCAGGATATGCCTTTGCAGAGCCGAACATGCAGGACGGCATGTGGGAGATCACGATGAAAACGGAGATGCCTGGGATGCCCATGGCAATACCGCCGGTGAAATTCAATCAGTGCCTCACAAAAAAGGACCTTATTCCTCAGAAGAGGAAAAAAAACGAGGACTGTAAGATGGTGAGTACGAAAATAGACGGCAATACGGTCTCGTGGGTGGTCAAATGCAGGACGAAAGACGGAACGATAGACAGCACCGGGAAGGTCACGTACAGAGGCGGCGGCTTTGACGGAGTGATCAATGCGGTCATGAACGATTCGCGCTCCGGGAAGATGGAAATGATCTCATACATGAGCGGCCAGCGCGTCGGGGACTGCAAGCATTAGGGGCAGGCCGGAAATTCACGGGCGGCGTGTGCGGCCCGGCGGGGTCTAGTCGGATTCACTGAACTTCACGAGTGTTCCCCTCTTTGCGGCTCCGTATCTGAAGATCGTGACTCCCTTCAAACCCTTTTCGTACGCCTGCAAGTACGTCCTTGCCACGTCTTCTCTTGTGGAACGCTTCGGCATGTTTATCGTCTTCGAGACCGCGTTGTCCGTAAACTCCTGGAACGCGGCCTGCATGTCGAGGTGGTCTTCAGGGGGAATCTCGTGGGCGGTCCTGAAGAGACGCTTTACGTCCGGAGGAACCCCGGGCATCCCTCTTACCGAGCCCTTCCTGATCACAGCTTCCTCGAGTTCTCTGGAATAGAAGCCCTTTTCCCGGGCAATACGGAAAAAGAGTCTGTGTATCTCGTAGAGTTCCGTGTCGAGGATAAGTCTCTTATAGGCAAGGGCAAAGAGAGGCTCGATGCCGCTTGAGCAGTCCGCGATGATCGAGAGCGTCCCCGTCGGCGCAATCGTCGTTGTGGTGGCGTTTCTCACCCGAGGCATGCCGGGAGCGTCGTAGATCGAGCCCTTGAAATTAGGGAAGACGCCGCGCTCTTGCGCCAGTTCCGCCGAAGCCTCGCGTGCCTTTCCTCTCACGAAGCTCATCACTTCCCTCGCAAGCCTGAACGCCTTCCTGCTGTTATAAACCAGGCGGAGGAGTATCAGTGTGTCTGCCCAGCCCATGATCCCGAGACCGATCTTCCTGTTGCCCTTGTGCATCGTCTCTATTGCGGGAACCGGGTATTTGTTTACGTCGATGGCGTTATCGAGGAACCTGACCGCCGTGGCGATGTCCGTTGAGAGCTGATCATACCGTATGCGCGGTTTGTCCTCTTGGGCGACATATTTCGAGAGATCGAGGGAGCCCAGGACACATGCCTCGTAGGGAAGCAGGGGTTGCTCTCCGCAGGGATTCGTGCTTTCGATCCGGCCCACGTGGGGAGTGGGGTTATCCCTGTTGATCCTGTCGATGAAAACGAGACCGGGGTCTCCCGTTTCCCATGCGCTCGACACAATCTCGTCGAAGACGGCCTTCGCTTTCAATCGACCCGCAACGGTCCCGCTTCTCGGGTTTATCAGGTCGTATTCGGCGTCCGCTGCGAGGGACTCCATGAAGGCATCGGTAACGGCGACGGAGATATTGAAATTCGTCAGTTCCCTCTCGCTCCTCTTGAGCCGGACAAACTCCAGTATATCGGGATGGTCGATTCTTAAGATGCCCATGTTGGCGCCGCGCCGGGCGCCGCCCTGCTTTATCACCTCCGTTGCGGTGTTGTATATCTTCATGAAGGAAACCGGGCCGCTCGCAATTCCTCCTGTTGAGCGCACCACATCCGTCTTCGGTCTCAGCCTCGAAAAGGAAAAGCCGGTTCCCCCCCCGCTCTGCAGGATAAGAGCGGCGTTCTTCAGCGTGTCGAAGATTCCCTGCATCGAATCGTCGACGGGCAGCACAAAACAGGCAGCCAACTGTCCGATGCTCTTCCCCGCGTTCATGAGCGCAGGGGAGTTGGGGAGGAATCTGAGGCTCGCCATAAGCTCATAGAACTTTTCTTCCTGCGCAGAGGCATCGCCGCCGTACAGTCCTTCGGCAGAGGCGACTGTGACGGCGACGCGTCTCAACATCGCCTCGGGGGTCTCGATGACCTCTCCGCGTTCGTCTTTCAGCAGATACCGTGTCTTGAGCACCTTGAGAGCGTTTTCCGTGAGTTCCATGGCTTCAGTATATCAGATTATTTTTCGTCGACAAGAGGCGATCCGGGCCGGAATCGAGAGCACCGCGAGCGGGTAGCATTTCAATGGATTTATGATAAGATTGAAAATACAAGAACGACGGATGGCGGTGCGGTAGTCATAAAAGACGCGAGGGAGTTCCTGGAGAAATATGAGGAGCTGGAAAAAGGCGTAAGAGAAATCGTCGACGAGAGGTTCAAAAGGGTTTTCCATCCTTCCTGAGGAGGAGGTCTTTGTATGTGCGAAATTGAGGGAGCTGAAGAACAGAAGTGCAGAGGTGAGGATGTGTGCGACGGAAAGACATGCGGGCTGCCTGACCGCGAGAGCTCCCGGCTTATTCCGGTGACGGATTAGGAGGGAATGGTGCTGGCCCACGACATCACCGAGATACGGCAGAATGAGTTCAAGGGAAGGGCCTTCAGGAAAGGCCATGTGGTCGGCAAAGAGGACATCTGCCGCTTGCAGAGGCTTGGAAAGGAGCATCTTTTCGTCCTCCATGTGGGAAACGACGAGATGCATGAAGACGATGCCGCACGCGCCCTGGCCGACGCCCTGATGGGGAAAGGGCTCTGCACGGGAGGCGAACCGAAAGAGGGGAAGATAAACCTGGTTGCCGACAGGGATGGCGTCCTGAAGATCGACAGGGAAGCCCTTCAGCGATTCAATATGCTCGGCGAGGTGATGTGCGCTTCTCTTCACAGCAATACGGTCGTAAAAAAGGGCCAGGTCGTTGCAGGGACAAGGGCAATACCTCTGGTGGTCAAAAGGAAAATCGTCGAAGAAGCTGTCGCGGTCTGTAAAGGAGGGTCGGGCGGAAAGCCCGGAGCGCGGCGTTCCGGGATTATCGAAGTCAGGGAAATGCGAGCACCCAGGGCGGGGATCGTGATCACCGGCAACGAGGTTTACTACGGGAGAATCAAGGATGCTTTCGCTCCGATCATGAGGAAGAAAATCGAGTCCCTGAACGGTGAAGTCGTGGGGGTCTATTATGCCCCGGATGAGGGGAAGTTTATCGAAGAAAGATTGAGGGAGTTGCTGCTTGCGGGTGCGGACCTGCTCATTGTCACGGGAGGCATGTCGGTCGATCCCGACGATGTGACGAGGTTCGCGATACGCAACCTCGGGGCGATTGACCTTGCTTACGGGTCCGCGGTGCTGCCGGGATCGATGTTCCTGGTGGGATATATCGAAAACAGTCAGGGGATCAGGGGGCCGGCTCGCTCGAGCGCATCCGCGAGCCCCGACGACTTCGAATCCACCGGGCATCCTGCCCCTATTCCTGTCCTTGGCGTGCCTGCCTGCGGGATATTTCATAGAATTACCATTTTCGACCTTATCCTGCCGAGAGTGCTCTCGGGTGAACGCGTCGGAAGGAGGGAACTGGCGGAACTTGGTCACGGCGGATTGTGCCTGCATTGCCGGGATTGCGCGTACCCGGTTTGCCCGTTCGGAAAGTGAAACATAAATGAAAAATCTGCGGTGATAAATTAAGGCTTGAATAATCGGATTTTTTCATTTATGATTATCCATAAGGCTTGCAATTGTTAAGAGGAAAAGTTGAAGAGGTTCTTGAAAGAATAAGGGCCGGGCTCAGGGCCGAGGGCGGTGACATAGAGCTTGTGGACATCAGGGACGGCATTGTATATGTGCGCCTGAAAGGTACCTGCGGCACTTGCTCAATGTCCGCGCTCACGATGAAGAATTGGGTCGAGGCAAACCTGAAGAAGGAGATCCCGGAGATAGCTGCTGTTCGTTCCGTATAAAGAGAGAACAGGGCGAGGTGAAGAGAAGACAAAACATATGCTGCAGGCCGGCATTGGGTTATGGCGTGACAATCCTGACCTTGCTCGCTCTCATCTTTCTTTTCGGCCCCTCTTCGCGTGCGGAGGATAAGACAGAGATAAAGAACATCCGGTATTCGACATCCCACGGATACACAAGAGTCGTTGTGGATCTTTCCCGCCCGGTGGAATTCACGAAAAAGCGCCTCAGCAGTCCCGACAGGCTTTATTTCGATCTGAAGAATTCGAGAATTTCGAGTGAAATACGGAACAGTTTACCGATAGGCGACGGCATCCTGAAGGCGGTGCGGGCCGCGCAGTTCGACCCCGAGACGGTAAGGATTGTCCTCGATCTTGAAAGGATGGAGGATTTCAGCGCCTTCATTCTTGACGACCCTGCAAAGCTCGTGATCGACGTGAACGCGGGAAAGCAGCAGAGGGCGCCTGAGTTGCAGCGGACGGTTGTCCTTGACCCGGGCCACGGAGGTCACGACCCGGGGGCGGTAGGGAAGCACGGGCTGCAGGAAAAAGACGTGGTATTGGACATCGCACTGAGGGTCAGGGAGCTATTGTCAAGGGATCCGAATATGCGGATTGTTCTTACAAGGGATCGGGACGTTTTCGTTCCTCTTGAAGAAAGATCGCTCATCGCCCTGAAACAGGAGGCCGACCTGTTTGTTTCGATCCATGTGAACGCGAGTTCGAACAGGTCGGCCAGGGGAATCGAGACATATCTCGAGAATTGGACTGATGAGGAAGAGGCGATACGCGTTGCTGCGCGTGAGAATTACCTGTCCGTCAGGAAAATGAAAGAAAAGATGGCGCAGTACCGCAAGGATGATTACGTCGGGAAAATGCTGAGTGATCTCAGCCGGGACTACAAGAGGGAGGAGTCGCTGGCCCTGGCGCATTACGTCCAGAGATCCCTGTATTCCGATGCGGTCAGGGTCAACAGGAAGACGACCGATCTCGGAGTGAAAAAGGCGATGTTCTTTGTGCTGATGGGGGCATCGATGCCGCCGTCCATCCTGGCGGAGGTTTCCTTTCTGAGCAATCCTGAGGAGGAGAAGCTCCTTGCGGGCGACGCCTATCGGAGCGTGCTTGCACAATCGATCGTCTCAGGCATAAAGAAGTATTTTTCGTCTTCCGTCCCCGAACAAAAGGCGGCGCGTATCGCGCGGAAGACGGAAGACAGGTCGGGGGGATCTTCCCCTTCTTCCGATCCGCATAGGAAGACAGCGACGGATTTTGCGGGACGGTAATTGAATTTTGCTTCCTCGGCTCAAGATTACGCTCTACCTTCTCTTTATCATAGGACTCTTTTTTGTCCGGAGCTGCACTGTCCATATTGCCGTTGCCGCCTTCGTTCTCCTTTGCGCAGTCATGCTGCTGCCATTTGCCAGAATGAAGGGCGGAATTCTGCCGATTTCCCTTTTCCTCCTCTTCACATTTCTGGGGAACCTTTTTTCCCCCTCCGGCAAAATACTCTACAGCAATGAATTCCTGTCGATAACGGATGAAGGTCTCCGTTTGGCAGGCGTAAGGACCCTGAGGGTTTTTTCGATGATATTCGCAGCCAAAATACTGACGACGGTGCTCTCCTTTGACGAAATCATCGAGGCGGCAAGCAGGATGCTGGCGCCGCTTGAGAGAGTCGGCATTCCGGTCGGGGACTTTTTTTCCGTTACGGGCCTGACGCTGAAAGTGTTTCCGGCACTCCTGGGGCACCTTCGCGAGAAATACAGAGAGGCCGCAAAGAAACACGGAACAAAGGGATTCCGCGAGCGTCTGCGTTACACGGCGTCGTTGCTGATGCCCGTATTTGTGGAGAGTATCCGCTCGCCCGAGCGCTTTTTTGGTCCTCAAGGTGTTTCCGGGCCGGCGGGACGGGAGAAGGAATGACAGACTCTTTCGACCTCTTGATCAGAGGGGGGAAGATTTATGACGGCAGCGGAGGCGCCCCTTTTGCCGGTGATATCGGGCTCCGTCAGGGAACGATAGCGTACGTCGGGCCGCGGCTGAGCCTGCCCCGGGCCGGAAAGGTGGTACCGGCGGAGGGTCTCTCCGTGGCTCCAGGTTTCATAGACGCGCACGCGCACTCCGAATTCACCCTTCTCGCCGACAATCGTGCCGAAGGAAAGATCCTTCAGGGGGTGACGACGGAGGTGAACGGAAACTGTGGAATGTCGGCAGCGCCTCTTTTCGGGGAAGCCCTGGAGCACCGGGAGAAGGACTTGGAGGAACTGGGGATAGGGCAGCGCTGGTCCACCTTCGGAGAGTATTTCCGTTTTCTCGAACAGAAGGGGATCGCCCTGAATTTTGCTACGCTTGCCGGGCACGGCAATGTCAGGGGGTCGGTGATCGGGTACGCCGACCGTCAGCCGGACGAGCGTGAAAGTTTGGCGATGGAGACCCTGCTGAAGGCTGCTGTCCTCGACGGCGCCCTCGGTCTTTCGACGGGGCTGATATACCCGCCCGGCATATATGCTGCGACTGAGGAGATTATCGGGCTTGCGCGGTGCATCAAGGACTGCATGTATGCGACGCATATGCGCAGTGAAAGCGATGAGCTGCTTGAGGCGGTTGAGGAGGCGCTTCGGATAGGCAGGGAATCCGGCATAGCGGTACAGATATCCCATATCAAGACGGGAGGAAAAAATAACTGGGACAAGAGGGAAGGCGTGGTGTCGCTGATAGAAGGGGCCCGGTCCGAAGGGGTCAGGGCGACCTGCGACAGGTACCCTTATACCGCTGCGTCAACAGACCTCGACGCCGTGCTTCCGTCGTGGGCCTATGCCGGAGGGGCCGAAGAAGAGATGAGAAGGCTGGAAGACGCGGAAACAAGGGATGTGATCAGAGATGATATCCTCTCCCGACATCCGGAAGACGATTATTGGGAAAGTGTCGTCGTGTCGTCGGTCGCTTCGGAAGCGAACAGGTGGATGGAGGGAAAGACTCTTGCCTGTCTTTCAGATGAGGCGGGGCGCAGACCCGCGGACTTTCTCATCGATGTTCTGCGCAGGGAAAAACTGAGGGTGGGTGCGATCTTTCACTCGATGAATGAAGACAACCTGATCAGATTTCTTTCCCTGCCTTACGTAATGATAGGGTCCGACAGTTCCGTACGGGGAACCGACGGTCCGACGCACAGGGGCAAGCCTCATCCGAGGGGATTCGGCACGTTTCCGAGGTTTCTCGGAAGGTACGCGAGGGACCTGAATTTGATGGACGTCAGCGAGGCGGTGCATAAAGCGACAATGCTCCCTGCAACGACCTTCGGCCTGACGGGGAGAGGACGGATACGAGTGGGTTTCTGGGCCGACCTCGTGGTGTTCGACGAAGGCAGAATCATCGACAGGGCGACCTTTGAGGAACCCTTCCTGACGGCCGAGGGAATCGCATTTGTATTCGTGAATGGAACTCCGGTTGTGTGGGAAGGGTCGTCAACAGGGGCCCTGCCGGGAAAGATACTGAGGAATGGCGGATAGGGCGGGGAAAGACAGGCCGGTCATCGGCATCATCGCGGACAGGGAAGGACACTACGTTACGGTCAGCTACGATTACCTTTCGGCTGTTGTGCGGGCTGGAGGTCTCCCGGTTGTGTCGGCCGCCGGGAGCGATCCCGAAGCGCTCATCCGGGTTATCGACGCCCTTCTCATACCGGGAGGCGACGACCTGGATCCCTCGCTCTATTCCGAGGAGCCGCGTCCTGGTACGAAGATCGTCGGGAGAGAAAGGACGGATTTTGAAATAGCGCTGGTAAAGGCTATAATGAAACTCAGAAAACCGGTATTCGGCATCTGCTATGGGATGCAACTGATGAACGTCGCACTGGGCGGAAGCCTCTACCAGGATATCCGGGCAGAGTTCGGCGGGACCGTCGATCACACGGCGGGAAGCCACAGAGTGAGAGGAAAGGGGGAACTGATGCAGGGAGAATTCCTTGTGAACAGCACGCACCATCAGGCCGTGAAAGAGCTGGCCCATAGTCTCGAAGCAGGTGCGGTATCCGATGAAGGTCTCATCGAGGCGATCGTCCTGCCGGGGCACCCCTTTTTTGCAGGCGTTCAGTGGCATCCCGAACGCTCAGATGACGGGTTGTCCCGGAGTCTTTTCCGTTCACTTGTGGTGGCTGCGCGTGAATGCAAATAGGTTTTATCTCCTGACGCTTTTTGCGATACTGGCTGTTCTCGGATATCTTACGTACCAGATATTCCAGCCTTTTCTTACCCCGATTGCATGGGCGGTCGTCTTCTGCGTGATTTTTTACCCCGCCTATGCGTTTGTCCTGAAGTATATAAAGGTGAAAGCCGCCGCATCATTTGTGATATTGCTCGTGATCCTCATCATTATCATAGGGCCGCTTTCTTACATTGCTTACGCCCTCGTGGGCGAGATAAGCGATCTTGTGGGCCGGACGGACGCCATTGCCAAGGCCGTCACTTCGCTGTCGGCGGACGAACGCGTGGTGGAGATCGTAAGAAAGCTTCAGCCTTATACCGGATTGGAGGGCCCCTCCGAAGAGGTCATTATCGATAATGCGAGGAAGGTCGGAAAGAAGCTCGTCGAGCAGCTTTCCTCGGGATTCGGAAATGTGCTGAGTATGGCCGCGAACTTTGTTATCATGGCGTTTACCATATTCTTTTTCCTGAAGGACGGGCCGGGATTCCTCCGGAGGATAAAGAGTTATCTGCCCTTTTCCGAAGCCCATAGGGACAGACTGGCCCTGCAGGTGAAAGATATGATCGTCTCAACGATTTACGGGGGGGTTATCGTCGCGATCATCCAGGGAATCCTCGGCGGGGCGGCCTTTGCGATACTCGGGGTCTCTTCTCCCATTTTCTGGGGCACTACCATGGCCCTGATGTCGTTTGTGCCGATGCTCGGGACGTCCGTCGTCTGGGTGCCTGCCAGCATCATCCTGCTTTTCGAGGGGGCCTATGCAAAGGGGGTCGTGCTCATTCTGATCGGCATATTCATAATAAGCATGGTGGACAATATACTAAAGCCTTTGATCATAGGCGGGCGCACAAAGATGCCTACGGTGATCATATTTTTCACTGTCCTCGGAGGAATACGGGTGTTCGGTCTTCTGGGGCTCGTTATGGGCCCTCTCGTTTTCGCCCTGTTTCTTTCCGTCATCGAAATCTTCAGGACCATAGAAGGAGGCGCTGATGCCTGACGCGAGGAGTTAAGGAATATTGCATCGTGCGTGATGAGAAGCCGTGCTTGGTGATTCGATGTTTGCGTGAAATGCAGATCCGTGTCGAAGTGGAAAAGCGTGTGGTGTCCCTTCTGTGAGGGGAAGGATTTGGTATAATTGTCGATGTCTGAAATCTGTTCCGTCTTTCGCGGCCCCGAAAGGAAACTCTTCATCCTGATTTTTCTTTTCACTGTGGCCTCATCTGTCTTTTTCTTGTCCTGCTCTCACCGGAACCGCCTCCAGGGATACGTATATTACCGGCTGAACGCCAACCCTACGACCCTCGATCCTGCCTTCATAGTCGATGTGGCAGGCGGCTCTATCGCTGCCAAGGTGTTTGACGGACTCGTGAAGCTTGACGAAAACCTGAAAGTGATGCCCGATATCGCGGAGAAATGGAAGGTCTCCGATGATGGTCTTACCTATACATTCTCTCTGAGAAACAACGCAATATACTCTAATAATAGGCATGTTAGCGCTTATGACGTCAAGTATTCCTTTAAGCGTATTTTAGACCCCAAGACGCATTCCCCGAATACCTGGGTCTTCGAAAAAATTGCCGGTGCAAAGGCCTTCATGGACGGCCGGGCCGACGATGTATCGGGCATACACGTTGTTGACGACCGCACCCTTCTCATCAGGCTCGAGACGCCTTTCTCACCTTTCCTCTATCTCCTGACGATGTCCGCGGCCTATGTTGTTCCTGAAGAGGAAGTCAGTAGGTTGGGACCTGACTTCTCGACACATCCCGTAGGGACCGGACCCTTCATACTCAGCACGTGGCTCCAAAACAGGGAGCTGAGGCTCGAAGCGAGACAGGGCTATTTCGGAGAGAAGGCAAAAGTCAAAGGTCTCCTCTATAGGATCATCCCTGAGGACCTCACTGCGATCACAGAGTTCGAGCTCGGGAACCTCGATGTTATCCCTATCCCTGCGCCCGAGTTTGCGAAGTACAGGAAGGACCCGAAATGGAAGGGCCTTATCGTATCGGTGGAGGGAGTGAACACCTACTACGTCGGGATGAACTGCTCCAGGCCGCCCTTCGACAATGTGCGCCTGAGGAAGGCGATAAACCTTGCCATCGACCGGAGAAAGCTGCTATCCACATTCTATGAAAACAGGGGAAGACTTGCAGCAGGGCCGGTGCCGGACTTGTTGAGACGATGGCAGGCCCCTCCTGCATACGAATACAACCCTGAAGAGGCAAGGGAGATCGTGAAGATGGAAGGGGCGGCGGGCCGTACCATACGGCTCTACATCACCGCGGAGCAGGAAGTCGTGGATATGGCGGAGTTCATCCAGTCTTATCTGAAGAAGGCCGGTCTCGAGGTGAAGATTACCCAACTCGAATGGAGCGCATACAAGGAGGCGATAAACAGGGGCGAGCCCGATATGTTCTGGTTGAGCTGGTGGGCGGATTACCCGGACGCCGAGGACTTCCTTTATCCGTTGTTCCATTCGGCAAATTGGGGACCTGCGGGAAACCGGGCGAGATACATGAACCGCAGCGTAGACCGCCTTATAGAACAAGGACAGGCTGCGCGGGATGAGAAACAAAGGGATATCTCCTACGAAAAGGCGGAAAGGATCATCGTGGAGGAGGCTCCGTGGGTTTTTTTCTGGCACAAGACCGATTATGTGCTGAGACAGCCCTGGGTCAGGGATTTCCGTATCTTTCCCGTTTACAGCATCGACAAGGGAACGAAAATCTCTCTCCGGGGATCGAACCCTTAAGGGGCTGCTGAAGAAGTGTTATCGTTTTTTTTGTTATGCTCGCGTTGCGAATGATCACCTTGTACTATTTCATTCTTTCCGGCGATTTGCATGAGGCGAGTATATGCGTCACAGGAGAGCGCCTTTCCCTGAGGTTCAGGCCAAAGGAGAAGGCACTCTCTGTCGGACACGGTCAGACATTATCCTTTTTCCTTCTCTTTTTTCCCGAAAGATATGCTTCTGAAGGTCTCCACCCGAAGGTTGCAAGAGTTCTCAGAAGACCGAGGAAAGTGCCCATCACCCTTCTTCCCAGAAGGGCGACTATTGTTACAATTGCCAGAAAAGGCATGCATACGACGTACGCAAACCCGAGGACCGGCCCGAGAAACAAGCCGAGAACCCTTTCTCCTACTGAGTTTTCTTCGTAGTAAGCGGTCATCTTCTTTGCCTCCTTTCCTCTGTTCCTGATTTCACTATAGCAGGGGAGCACCCCAAATGATATTGGAACAAGTTCCTAATTCCACCGGTATTTCTTAGTAAAATAGGCGCTATGGTCCACTATGAGGCGGATGCCGATGAAGGAAGCCGGGCTCCCCGCCGTTCCCGAAATTGACAGTGTCTCACAAACCGTGTACATTGACAATTAAAGGGAAATAACATTCCGTCTGACAGGGAGGAAATATGAAGGAAGAAAGGATCGGAGTCGTAAGCCATTACTTCGGTCACCTTGGGGTGGCGGCGGTAGTTTTGGAAGGCGAATTGGCGGTCGGCGAGACTATCCATGTCAGAGGCCACAGTACTGACCTGACGCAGAAGGTGGAGTCGATTCAACTGGAGCACGAGAGCATCAGCCGCGCAAGAAAAGGGCAGGATGTGGGGATCAAGGTGAAAGACCACGTGAGAGAGCACGATGTGGTCTATAAGGTGACAGAGGACGAGTCCTGAGAAGACTACCGGTGAATCTTCGTATGCGTATAGAAAAAAGGCTTGAGGATCTTGAGGGCCGCCAGGGAGATGACCGGTTTGCAGAGCCACGAAGTGAAAGAGCTGCTTCCCAGACAACGCCTGCAGGCGGGATGGACCAGCTGAAAGCGGCGAAAACCTCTCATGATATTCCCGAGCGTGTCGGACGAAAGGATTTCTTTCAGCGATGAGCCGTTGAGATTACCGATCGCCGTCGTACCGTCGAAGTCGACGCAACAGAGAGTTACGTCGCCGTTGTAAAGGATCGCAAAGTGGTCTCTCATGCCGAAGCAGTAGCCTCCCCAGGCGTTGCGCACCTTCTCTTCTTGGAAGGCATTTCCCCAGTCCTCGAGCAGATACGTCTCGAAGTGTACTCCGGGATAGACTTCCACAACGTTCCATTTGAACGACGAAAGGCCCTCTATCCGGGCCATCGCTTCTTTCCTCAACTCCTCCGCGACTCCGAGCAGATCGTAGATCTCCCCGCACCAGTAACGAAAGGTCGCCTGCAGTTCTTCGGTCGAAGAGATCACCTTTATGGGTCCGAACTTATCTTCCAATCCTTTCCTGCGAAATCTCGTGTTGAGGAAGCGGAACTTGAAAATGGTTTCCTGCCATCGGGACTTGTAGGCGTGAAAGAATTTCAGGATGCCCCGGAGGTATGTATCAAAGGTGAGGGCGCGCGCCTTTCTCAGCTTGAAGGACTGGGCATCAGGGGTCTGGAGGGACACGTCTATCTGGTGAAGCCCGTAGTCCAGGAGGCGCTTTCCGACCTCCGTGCCGAGGGTGCCCCCGTTTGTGGTAAGGCCGACCTTTACCTTCCTATCGCGGGAGTGGGAAAGGATCTCGAAAAACCGGGGATGCAGGGTTGGCTCTCCCATCACGTGGAAGGTTACCTTTTCGCATATGCAGTTCTCCGCTATCTCGTCGATGATGCGTTTCGCGAGGTCCGCATCCATGTAACCGAAAGGCCTTTTCATGACGGATTTCGGACAGAAAAGGCAATTGAAATCGCAGACGTTTGTGAGTTCAAGATGGACCCTCTGGAGGGGTACCCTGATATGTCCGAAATGCCGCTTATTCACCGCAACCCTTCATAAAATTCACTGCTATTATAATTCTTCGCCCCCCTCAATACAATTTAATTTTCTTAATAATTCCAAAAATCCATCGTGAGGATGCATTCGAACGGCCTTAGCGGGCCGCTCACCTTTCGGGTGAGGCGGTCCGGCGCCCCGGAGCGAAGCGGGAATGAGAGCGAATGTCGTCCTCACGCAGGTATCAGTCTTTTGATTGCGGATTCAGGGATTGCCGGATTCGATTCCCGTGAACGCAAAGAAGCCCCCGGATGTTTTCCGGGGGCTTCTTCCGTAAGAAAAACCAGGCAGGGACTTAGAATAACCCGCTAACCTTTCCGGTATTCACATCCACGTCGACCCTTCTGAAGGCCGGATTCGAACTCGTTCCCGGCATCAGGCTTATGGTTCCGGCGCAGGGGCAGAGGAATTTTGCTCCGGAGTAAATCAGCACGTCCCTGATCGGCAGCGTCCAGCCCTTGGGCACTCCCTTGATCGTGGGGTCGTGCGTAAGGCTCAGGTGTGTTTTGACCATCATGGTGGCGAAATCCGCGTACTTGGGGTCGTCTTCAAGCATCTTGGCCTTGGCTTCCGCCTCCGGCAGCCAGGAGACCCCATCTGCTCCATATACTTCCTTTGCGATGAGTGCCACACGGTCGCGCAGCTTCATCTCCAGAGGGTAGAGGTATTTGAAGTTGTTATTTTCGTTGCAGGCGTCGATGACCGCATCGGCCAGTTCGAGCGCTCCCTCCCCGCCCTTGAGCCAGTGCTGGGATTCCGCGCAGCGGGCGCCGGCCGCTTCCGCCGCCTTTTTTACGATGGCAACTTCGGCGTCCGTATCGGTGTAGAAACGGTTGATGCAGACGACCGGGTTTATGCCGGACTTGCGGATGACGTTGATCATATGCACCATGTTCGCGCAGCCCTTTTCGACGAGCGCGATGTTTTCTTTTGTGTATTCTTCGGGCAGCGCCTTGCCGGCCACGACTTTTGGTCCTCCGCCGTGCATCTTCAGGGCGCGCACCGTAGTGGTGAGGACTGAGACATGAGGTTTCAGGCCGCTGAAACGGCATTTGACGTTCCAGAATTTTTCAAACCCGATGTCGGCAGCAAAGCCGGATTCGGTCACATGGTAGTCGAACAACTTCAGGCCGACGCGGTCTGCGATGATGGAGGACTGACCGACCGCGATGTTCGCAAAAGGCCCGGCATGCACAAAGCAGGGGGTGTATTCGGCAGTGCACATGAGGGTCGGGTTGATCGTATTGCGCATGAACGCTGCCATAGCGTTGCCGACTTCCAGATCGCCTGTCGTAACGGGTTTACCGCTCTTGTCGAAGGCCACGGTGATGTTGTTCAGGCGCTTCTTCAGGTCCTCGAGGTTGTTGGCTACGGAAAGGATGGCCATGCACTCCGATCCGACGGCGATGCCGAACTTCGACTGCATCATGAAGCCGTCCTGTCTGCCTCCGATTCCGATGATGATGTTGCGCAGGCTCTGGGCGCAAAAGTCTATGATCCATCCCATCTCGACGCGCGTGGGGTCGATGTCGAGACGCCTCATTTTGGTGAGGCGCTCCAGCTGCTCGTCGCTGTAATTGCGCTCGTGCTGCATCCGGGCGGTCAACGCGACCATAGCCAGGTTGTGGGCGTTCATGATGTCGTTGATGTCTCCGGTCAGCCCCAGTGAGAACTCCGTCATCGGGATCAACAGGGAGTTGCCCCCGCCGGCTGCGGTGCCCTTCACGTTCATGGTGGGACCGCCCGAGGGCTGTCGCAGGGCCCCGCCCACGCTTACTCCCCGCTTGCCGAGGCCTTCCATTAAACCGCACGACGTGGTGCTCTTGCCTTCGCCCAGGGGTGTCGGGGTTATTGCAGTCACCTCGACGTACTTGCCGTCGGGATTGTTCTTGAGACGATTGATGACCTTCAGAAAGTCGATTTTCGACAGACGGCCCATCGGCAGCATCTCGTCTTTTTGCAGTCCGAGCCGTTCACGCCACTCTTCCGGAGCAGGCATCTTTTTTTCCGCCTCTTCGGAAATCTGCCAGTCAGCTAGCTTCGTTGCATCATATGGCATTTCTCGAATCCTCCTCTTAAAGTAGTTCAGTATTGCTGCAGGCTTCAGCCCGCTTCTTGAGCCGGTTTGATAAAAAGGCAGAGTGCGTTGCAGCCTGAATGGAGAGGTTGCTATCCTCGATCAGTAGCTTATCAGCGCATTCAGGAACTTTTCATTCATCTGTCTGAGGTTCCCGCTGAGCACAAGGATAAGCCTTTTCATGATCCTCGTGGCGAGCAGGAGATCTTCTTTCTCCATCTTCTCAAAATCCTCTTTCGGTATCAAGAGAATTCTTGTGTCTTCAAGGGCGACGGCATTCGCTTCATGGAGTCTGTGCTCGATGATCGAAAGTTCGCCGAAGAAGCTCCCCTTCGTCAGCACCGCCAGCGTCTGTTTCCAGCCGTCAAGGGTAATCTTCGAAATCTCGATCTTGCCCGAGTCGAGAAGAAAAATGCCCTTGGTCTCCTCCTTTTCCCTGAAGACATATTCCCCCTTCTTGACGACGACTTCCCTTATCGCATTGCCGATCTTGCGGAGGTCGGAAACGTCGAGGTCTTCGAGAAGAAACTGCTGTTTCAAGAGTTCAGGCTCTACCATATCACCTCCAGATTAATTCATGAGTAACTACTATACGGAAATAAGCATCTTTTTTCAAGACAATCTCGCATGGGTTCAGACCGGGGGCGGAAAGGCGCAGGCGGGGAACGAGCCCCTAAGAAACCTCTATCTTCACCGCGCAGACCTTAAACTCGGGGATCTTGCAAACGGGGTCCAGAGCGGTGTTGGTGAGGACGTTGGCTGCAGCCTCGGTGAAATGGAAAGGGATGAAGACCATACCCTCGAGCGGCCTCTCCGTGATCCTTGCGGCAATCTCGATGCTCCCCCGTCTCGACGAAACCGTGATCTTCTGACCGTCTGCGATATGGAGCCTGGCAGCGTCGTCCGGATGTATTTCGACGTAAGGCCTGCCGCCGGCAATCGCTTCGATGGCCGAGGTCTTTCTCGTCATGGTTCCTGTATGGTACTGGAACAGCTGTCTGCCAGTCGAAAGCAAGAAGGGATACTCGCCGTCGGGCAACTCTGCGGAAGGCCTGTAGGGCACTGTGGTAAACCTGCCTTTTCCCCTGGGGAATCCTCCTTTGAAAAGGTACGGCGTGCCGGGATGATCGGAGGTGGGGCAGGGCCATTGCAAGCCCCTCTTTTCTATGCGGCTGTATGAAATGCCGGCCATGGCAGGCCAGAGCCGGCCGATCTCCTGCATCACGTCTTCCATGGCGTGGTACTTCATCTCATAGCCAAGTCTCTTGCTTATTTCCGCGATGATCCATGAATCCTCCCGGGCGTCGCCCGGGGGGGTCAGCACCTTCCTCACCCGTTGCACCCGCCGCTCGGTGTTCGTAAAGGTGCCGTCCTTTTCCGCAAACGAGGATGCGGGAAGCACTACGTCGGCCAGTGCGGCCGTTTCTGTGAGGAATATGTCCTGTACCACGAGAAACTCGAGATTCTTCAAGGCCTTCACCGTATGGCGCATATCCGGGTCGCTCAGCACCGGGTTTTCTCCCATAATATACATCGCCTTAAGAGACCCGTTGAGAGCAGCCTCGGTCATTTCGGTCGCGGTGAGACCGGCCTTCCCCGGGAGGACGACGCCCCATTCTTTTTCGAATCTTTCCCGCACCTGGAGAGCGTCGACCTTCTGGTATCCGGGTAGGACGTCTGGCGCGCACGCCATATCGCTCGCGCCCTGCACATTATTCTGGCCCCTCAGGGGATTCACGCCGACGCTTTCCCTCCCGAGGTTGCCCGTCATCAGCGCAAGGTTCGCTATCGAGAAGACGTTGTCCGTGCCGTGGGTGTGCTGAGTCATCCCCATCGTGTAATAGATGGCGGCCCGTTCCGCATTCGCATATAACACCGCCGCTTCCCGTATCTTCGCCTTCGGGACTCCCGTGATCTTCTCGCCGACTTCGGGAGTAAACTCCGCCAGCGAGGCCCTGAATTGCTCGAACCCTTCGGCATGATTCGCGATGAACTCGTTGTCCTCGAGGCTTTCCCTCAGGATCACATGCATCATGGAGTTCAGAAGAGCGACGTCCGTCCCCGGCTTCTGCCTGAGCCAGAGGTCCGCAAACCTCACGAGGTCTATTCTCCGGGGGTCCGCCACGATGAGTTTCGCCCCCTTCCTGAAGGCCTTCTTCATCTTTAACCCGATGATGGGATGGGTTTCCGTCGTGTTGGAGCCTATCACAAAGATCAGGTCGTTGTTCACGATCTCGGGTATCGAATTCGTCATCGCCCCCGAGCCGAATACCGTGGCCAGACCGGCCACCGTTGCGCTGTGTCAGTAGCGGGCGCAGTGATCGACGTTGTTCGTGCCGATCGCGGCGCGGATAAGCTTCTGGAAGAGATAATTCTCCTCGTTGGTGCATCTCGCCGAAGAAAGCCCGGCGAGCGCGTCAGAACCGTGTTCTTCCTTTATGCCCTTCAGTCTCCCGGCGACATAATCGAGGGCCTCGTCCCATGAGGCAGGCTCGAGTTTCCCCTCCCTCCGTATGAGGGGGGTCGTGAGCCTTTCCGTGCTGCCGATGAAGCTGTAGCCGAACCTTCCTTTGACGCATAACCAACCCTCGTTGAGGGTCTCCGCTTTTGAGTCGACTCTCGTCACCTCGTTGCCCTTCACATGGAGGGTGAGATTGCAGCCGCAGCCGCAATACCCGCAGGTTGTCTCGACTTCCCTCACGTCCTTTTGTCTCCCCTTCTGCTTCCAGAGTTTTCCCGTAAGGGCGCCGGTAGGACAGACTGCAACGCACTGCCCGCAGAACTCGCAGTCGAGGTCTCTCTCAAAGGGGGGGCATATCTTGGACTTGAATCCCCTGTAGGCAAAATCTATCGCCCCCACTCCTTCGACCTCTTCGCAGACCTTTACGCATCTGCCGCACATGATGCATTTCTCCATGTCTCTTTCGATGAAGGGATTGCCGTCGCGCTTCGCATAGGTTCTCCTCTCGCCCTCAAAACGGTTTTCCCGTATGCCGTAGGAATAGGCGAGCTCCTGGAGCGTGCAGTCACCTGCGCGTTCGCAGACCATGCAGTCGTTCGGATGATCCGAAAGGACCAGCTCAAGAACGGTCCTCCTGAGATTTTCGAGGTTCGGGCTTGTGGTTGTCGCTTCCATTCCGTCGGCCACCGGTGTGGTGCAGGAAGTGACGGGTCTCGGGACGCCCTTGATCTCGACAAGGCAGAGCCTGCATCCTCCAAAGGGTGAAAGTTTGGGATGGTGGCAGAGGGTCGGGATTGTAATGTGCAGCCTTTTCGCCGCGTCGAGGACCGTAATCCCCTCTGGAACAGTTGCTGTTTTTCCGTCTATCGTTACTTTGACCATGTGTTTCTCCGGTTTATCTTCTCTCTTTTCCCTGGCGCCTACTTTCCTGTTACTCCCTGTCCACCGACGCAAATTTGCACGTATCGAAGCACGCCCCGCACTTTATACACATTTCGGGATCTATCCTGTGCGGCTTCTTCTTTTCGCCCGAGATCGCCCCGGCGGGACACGCGCGTTTGCAGGCGCCGCACCCGGTGCACGCGGCGTCGATGATGCTGTAAGTCAAAAGGTCCTTACACACCTTTGCAGGACATTTCTTTTCCCTTATGTGGGTTTCGTACTCGCTGCGAAAGTATTTCAGGGTGCTCAGAATCGGATTGGGGGCGGTCTGTCCCAGGCCGCAGAGCGATGCTGATTTGACGCCTGCACAAAGTCCTTCGAGGAGTTCGATGTCTCCTTCCCGGCCGAGGCCTTTCGTGATCCTGTCGAGTATTTCGAGCAGCCTCTTTGTGCCGATCCGGCACGGTACGCATTTCCCGCACGACTCGGCCTGTGTGAATTCGAGGAAGAACTTTGCGATATTCACCATGCAGTTCGTCTCGTCGAGGACGACCATCCCTCCCGAGCCGATGATGGAGCCGACGCGTCCGAGGGACTCATAATCCACGGGCGTATCAAGCAGTTCGGCAGGGATACAGCCACCCGAGGGCCCGCCGGTCTGGACAGCCTTGAATTTCTTGTCGCCGATGATGCCGCCGCCTATATCGTATATGATCTCGCCGAGCCGTATGCCCATCGGGACCTCGATGAGTCCGGTGTTCTTGACCTTGCCGGTAAGGGCAAAAACCTTTGTCCCTTTGCTCTTCTCCGTGCCGATCGAGGAATACCAGGCGGCGCCGTTCCTGATAATATAGGGGATGTTCGAAAGTGTCTCCACGTTGTTGATGACCGTCGGCTTTCCCCAGAGGCCTTTCTGCACGGGGAAGGGCGGCTTCGCCCTCGGCATGCCCCGCTCCCCCTCGATCGAGGCGATAAGCGCCGTCTCTTCGCCGCAGACAAAGGCGCCCGCTCCCAGCTTTATCCTCAGATCGAAGCTGAAGCCCGAACCGAAGAGGTTGTTGCCGAGATAGCCCATCTCATGGGCCTGCGCCATTGCGAGTTTGAGCCTGTCGACGGCCGCGGGATATTCCGCCCTGATATAGACATAACCCAAATTCGAGCCGACCGCATAGGCGGCGATCATCATGCCTTCGATCACCGAGTGGGGATTTCCCTCGATGATCGACCGGTCCATGAATGCTCCGGGGTCTCCTTCGTCGGCGTTGCAGACGATATACTTTACGTCTCCCGGCGCCTTCCGGCAGGCCTCCCACTTCACTCCTGTAGGAAAGCCCGCTCCGCCCCTGCCGCGGATGCCCGAGGCTTTTATCTCAGCAATCACGTCCTCGGGAATCATCGACGAGAGAATCTTTTTTATCGCGTCATATCCGCCCACTTTGACGTAGGCATGGATGTCTTCCGGGTCTATGGTGCCGCAATCCTTGAGGAGGATCTTCAACTGTTTCGCGTGGAAGGCGTGGTAGGAATCGTCGATAAGCCATTCTTTTACGGGCTCCCCCTTTATCAGGTGTTCCTCGACGATCCTCTTTGCGATGTCGGGCTTAATCCCCTGATAGGTCACGCTCGTGTCGCCGTCGACCACATCGACGAGGACGTCCCGTGCGCAAAAGCCGCGACACCCTACCTTCTGGTAATGGCAGGTGAAATCAAGATCGATGTCTACGCAGAAATCGGCAATCGCCTTCTTGAAGGCCTCGATCACTTCCTTGCCCCCGGCAGCGAGACCACCCGTGCCTATGCAGACCCTTACGATTACCTTCTTCTTGTTTTCTTCACTTTGATTCATCGGATTCCTTCTTCTTTATTTCTCTGAGAATCTTCGAAGTACCGTCCGCGGACATTTCGGCGTAGGCCCTGTTATTCACCAGGACAACCGGTGCGATACTGCAGGCCCCGACGCACCGCACGATCTCGAACGTGAATTTCCCGTCCTCTGTCGTTTCTCCTTCGGCGGAGAGGGCCAGGTCTCTCAGGACCCTGTCGGCGATCTTGCTGCCGCCTTTAACGTGGCAGGCCGTGCCGCAGCAGACGGAGATGATGTTTTTCCCTCTCGGTTTGAGGTGGAATTGGGAGTAGAAGGTAACGACTCCGAAAAACCGGCTTGACGGGATCTCAAGTTTTTTCGAAAAGTAACCGACTGCCTCCTCCGGGATATACCCAAGAGCTTCCTGCGTCTCCTGGAGCAGGAATATGACATTGCCGTCCTTTTCCCTGTACCTTGCTATGATGTCGTCAAGAATCTCACTCATAAATGAACCTTATAAACGCATTGCTATAGTCCGGATTTTTTTAAACCCTATTTCTTAATGCCGGGAATAAGGAAAGCGTCGATGCGGAGTGTCCCAAATCTATAAAAATAGTATTTCAGCCGTCCTCAGTTTTCCCTGCGGCCTCCCGTCGTACGACTTTGTCCAAGGCCGCTCAACTAATATAGCATATCGGCTTCGTCCCAATCAATAACCGTGAAAGAAATACGTGCCGGCTTGCCGGGGACAAATCACGGGCAGGGACGTTCTGCTCAGCAAGAAGCGCGCAACAAAAACAGTTGCGGTCGGAAAAGTGGCGTCTGAAAAGCTATCACACCCATCCGGAGGATATCAACGCAACTATATGATTATTGATATTACTAATTAATCGTTAGCCCGCATGATACATAAACTCGAGAGAGGTAGGGCTTGTCAGCCCCGGCTGATTCGCCGGGCAACAGGGGCAAAACTTCGGGTTATCTGCCGGTCCGCAAGGAGGACCTTGTTTCCGGAGCTACCTGGCCGGCTGTTGATTCTGGGAACTCCCAGAAATGTGGACTACTCAGGCAGCGCGCGCTGCGCCGACCTTCACGAGGGTAGGTCGGAGGATTCTGAGCAAGTCATAGGGATCCATACCGATGAAATAGCCCGGTCTACCTCCGTTTATGTATATCTTCCGGAGATTGAGGACCGTCTCTTCCATGTATACGGGCATTTCCGTGAACGCGCCGAAGGGAGAAATCCCTCCCGTCTGGTATCCCGTATACTTCTCCGCCTGAGCGGGAAAGCAGGGGGTGATGCTCTTCGCCCCGGTTATCCTCGCAAGCTCTTTCGCAGACGCCCGCATGTCACCGTGCATGAGCACGATAAAAGGCTTGCCGTCCGCCTCGAGGAGGATCGTCTTCACCAGCGAGTGCTCATCGATATTCAGCCCTTTGGCGCACGCCTCGGTCGAACTTGCCTCGTCACAGGAGTAAGAGTGGTCTGTAAACGCAACGCCTGCCGAGCGCAAAACCTCCGCCGCGCGCGTGACAGGCGAAGCACCTTCACTCATCTGCGCACCTCCCACAAAAAGAGTAGTTCCTATTGTATCATTTCGGCATCAAAAAGGGACGTTCCTTTCGGAAATCGGTCCGGTCCGGAGCAGTGTCTTTACCCGGGGACCTTCAGTTCAAGGACCCTGATCTCCTTTTCCTTTCCCTTCACCTTGACTGATTCGATCTCCCGGAATTCGAAGGGGAGCGCCGCGGTCCCCGCGGCCGCGGAAACGCTGTTGATCGTGTTTTCCGTGACGAGAATCCTGACTCCGTAGCGTCTCGTAAGCTTTTCGACCCGGGCGGCCAGATTGACATGATCGCCGATCGCCGTGTAATCCATCTTTTTCCCCTGGGCCCCTATATTGCCGATCAGGACCTCACCGCTGTTGATTCCGATTCCGACCTCGAGGATATGCTCTCCCCTCTCTTCCCAGGTTTTCTGAAGCCGGGTCAACCGCACTGACATATCCGCGGCGCAGCGCAGGGCGAGTTCCGCGTGGTTCGCCTGCTCCACGGGAGCGCCCCAGAGCGCCATGATTTCGTCGCCGACGAATTTATCGAGGGTCCCATCCCACTTGAAGATGATATCGGCCATCTCCTCGAAATATTCGTTCAGAAGGGAGACGACTTCTTCGGGCTGCCGCTTCTCGGAAAGGGATGTGAACCCGATAACATCGGAAAACAGAACAGTGACCATTCTCCGTTCGCCACCGAGTTTCGCCCTTTCCGGATCGTCGATAAGCTCTTTCACGATCTTCGGCGATACATAGCTGGAAAACATCTGGCGAATCTCCCTTGCCTTCCTTTCCTCGTGGAAAAACCGCACCGCAGTGAGCGTCGTAAAGATGGTGAACATGTTCGTGACCGGATAGAGCAGGTTCGCCCAGAGGTTCTGGTACATGAGCAGATAACAGCAGACGGCGATATACGAGCCGATGAAGACGGCAGCGAGGAGGGAACTCCAAAGCGCCTTCAGCCTCGGAAGGACGAGGCCCAGGAGGATGCCGGTAAGGATGATCGCCGCGAGTTCGATCACTCCGGGACTTTTTCTGATGAAATTGTTTTTGAGAATATTTTCGACGACGCTCGCATTTTTTTCGACTCCCGGCATGTTTGCGGAAAAGGGGGTAACCTTCTGGTCGTATGTGCCGAGAGCGGAGGTTCCGATCAGGACAATCCTGTTTTTCAGGACGTCCGGCGCCACCCTGTCTTTGATGAGGTCCGCAGCAGAGACGACAGGGAAGCTGTGTTCTTTGCCCAGGTAATTTATTCCGACGCGCCCATGGAGGTCGGTCGGGATAAAACGGTCTCGAAGTCCGATTCCCGCAGCGCCGTAGAGGACCATCTCTTTCATGGGCAGGCCGAGGGCGATGCGCGCGATCTGGAGCGAAAACTGCGGGTAGCAGTCGTCTCCGTAATTGAGATAGAGGATCTCCCACCTCTGGACCCCGTCCATGTCGGGCAGGGAATAGACATGGCCCAGGGCAGCGTGGGCGGCCAGCTCCGGCAGCGGCGGAGCAACAGCCGTAGCCTTCACCGCGAAATTCTTCCACTTGATCCCCTTCTGGCTTCGCACCTCCATGAAGGCGGAATCCCACAATGAGTCCGGTACCTCGCCCGGCGCGGGAGAGTTCACCGTACCTTCTCCTTCGGGCACTTCAAAGGGAGTGGCGAGGACGACATTGCCCGCCCTTGTGATAGCCTCTGCGAGCTTCTTGTCTCTTTCCGGGGTTTCGCGCTCGATAAACATGACATCGATTCCTATCACTTTAGGCCTCTGTGCCGAGACCTTAGTAAGAAGCTCTGCAAACACGTCCCTGTTCCAGGGCCATCTTCCTATTTCCTTTATGCTCTTTTCATCGATTTCGACGACGGTGATGCCTGCGGAAGGCGGCTGCCTCAGCAGGGCATTTCTCAGGCGGAGTCTGAGGTCGTAGGTCTTGCTTTCGATCATCTCGTTGACGATGGGAGGGTTAAAGAGTTGAAGGAGGAGGAAAAGCAAGGTCGAGACCGCGGGAACGAGATAAAGAAAGAGCCTTTTCTTCATTCTGAATGATTATACCGTTTTGGAAGGAAATGGACAAGGAAGCAGAGTCCATGGTAAATTTCCGGGATGGCACAGATGACAAGAAGGGCCGTGTTCCTATGTGCAACCCTTGCTTTTCTCCTCTCTTCATGCCCCGGGGTGTCGGGGGGCGACAGGATCTCTGTGCTCATAAGGGACATGACGTTGAGACAGAAGGTGGGACAGCTGATCCTCCTTGGGTTTCAGGGCCGTGCCCTCGGCCCCGCCGACAGGGCTCTTCTCAGAGACGTGAATCCGGGAGGAATCGTCTTCTACGGAAGGAACATGAAAGACGCCTCGGATATCCCCGCCATGATATCATCCATAAACTCCGTCATGAAAGAAAACAAGGCCCCTCTCTTCTATGCGATAGACCAGGAGGGGGGCGTTGTGCATCGCGTCGAGGGGCAACTGTACAGGCCGCCCTCGGCACTTTCCCTCGGCGCGGCCGGTTCCGCCGAGCTCGCAAGGGAAGTCGGCGGATCAGTGGGTTCCGCGCTTCGGGGCCTCGGCATAAACGTCAATCTATCTCCCGTGCTCGACGTGCCTGAAGATTTTTCCTCCTCGCCCATGGCGACACGGAGCTTTGGCGACAATGCGGAGAAGGTCGAAAGGTTGGGCATAGCCTATATCCGGGGACTCGGGGATGCGGGGGTCCTCGCCACGGCAAAACATTTTCCCGGCATAGGCAGGGCATTCAGGGATTCCCACTACGGGATTCCGCGGATCGCATGGGAATCCGTTCATGAAAGGGACAACGACATGCGCCCGTTTCGAGCTGCGGTAAGGGCGGGGGTCGACATTGTGATGGCAGGACATGTGATCGCCGAGCCCGGAGACTCCCGCAAACCCGTCTCCCTTTCCGTCGCCTGGATGAGCGGTACACTAAGGAAAGAAATGGGGTTTGAAGGCCTCATTATCGTCGACAACATAGAAATGAAAGCGATAGAGGATACGATGCCCGTTGCCCAGGCCGCCGTTGAGGCCTTTCTCTCCGGGGCGGATATGATTATGGTGAGCCATGAGAGAGAGAACCAGCGGGCGGTTTTTGATGCCTTGCTCGATGCGGCGATGAAGGGCAGGATCCCTTCAGAAAGGCTGGAAGCCTCGCTCAGGAGAATTATGGAAGCCAAGGAGAGAGCGGTGTCGGGAAACCGGGGAAGCTTCCGGAGTCTGAAGGAAGTTTCGAGGAGCGTCGCGGAGGAGTCAGTCACGGTGATCGTCCGCAGGGGCGCGCCCCGAGTCCTGATAAGGAAAGAGGGGAGGGTGCTCTATACGGGCTATAATGCCGGACTGTTCAGCGAGATGGAGAGTTTCTTCCGTTCCGCAGGGAGAATAAATATGCCTCTCCGGTCCTTCAGGAAGACACGGGAAGGGAAGTTTCCGAAAGACTTCGTGAAGAATTTCGACGGCGTCATCGTGGACGCCGACTATCCCGACGCCCGCGAAATGATTTCCCTCTGCAGGGATGCGGGGAAGGCCTACGTGGTGATGCTGTACCATCCGAGGAGAGTCGGGAAGGTCCTGAAGGAACTTCATCCGGGACAACTCCTGCTCGCCTATGAAAACGACAGGTCGCAGTTCCTGGCGGCGCTTGAGATAGCCTCAGGGATGCGCGAGGCAAAAGGGAAACTGCCCTACCAAGCCGTTCCGGCGGACGGATACGGGTATTGAGTTCCTCTCAGCCCCCGCATATATCCAGAGCGGGCGGAGATGAACACATGAACCCGCTGCAGGCGGTATTATTCGATTCGTTTGATTCAGAGATAAGATTATTGGGATCGACTACTATATAAAAAGCAGTCGGCGAAACGTCGGAAACACTGCTCGATACCGAACCGCCCGCGAGGATGTTGAAACTGAATGTGGAACAATAGGTGCTGTAGAAATCGCTCCATAGCACATACACCTCCGCATTATTCGCATCAGCGGAGCCAGTGTTGTTTATCGTGAAGTTGACATCCGGTCCGGAGATGGCGGCAGAGCCGACGGAGAGGTCCGCCTGAGGCGAAATAATCCCTCCCTCGCTAGGACAGATCGAGAAAGAAGGCCGCCCGGAACAGTAGGAGCCGCCGCAAGCCGTGTTATTTGAACGATCGGAGTCCTGGATCGACTCGAACGGATCGACTATTACGAAATAGTCGGACGAATATACGTAGGGGATCGAGAATTGCTCGGCGGCAAACGGCGCAAGACTGCTTATGGAAAAGCTCTCACAATACGGACCTTCCAGTTCGTACATGACGAAGACCAGAATGTCGGAGGCCGCGACGGTTCCCTGATTGCCGACAGTGACGTCGAGCGAGCCGTAGTACCTGGCCCGCGCAAAAAGATCGATCACCCCCTCGGTTGTGAATGTCCAGTCAAAGTGTCTTTCCAGGGCGTTGCCGGAGGTGTCCGTGGCCCCCGTCGTGATCGTAGCAGAGTAGGTGGTATCATGCGCCATTTCCTGCGAAGGGGTGAAGGTGGCGGTATTGCCGCTGTATGCGACGACGCCGGATAGATGTCCTGTATTCCCGCCGGTCACCAAAAACGTTTCTGTGGTGAGTGTCGAGGGGTCCATATGTTTGCTGAATGTCGCACTGATATTCGAGGTGACGGGGACATCTATCGCACCGTTAGCCGGGCTCACCGCGACGACAGTAGGCGGCGTCTTGTCCGGTCCGGCGCCGGTGGCGAAGGTCCAGGAATAATCAGCTGCAAGCGCATTTCCGGTCAGGTCTTTCACTCCCTTTGTCACCGTTGCCGTATAGGAAGTGCCGAAGGCCAGCTGGGCGGAAGGCGCGAAGGTCATGACCGAGCCCTGGACGTTTACCGTTCCCGGGACAACTGCGGCGCCCGCCTTCAGGGTGAATGTGCCGGGGACGAAGCTCGAGGGGTCCATTGACTTGCTGAACGTCACCGTTATCGCCGTGGCAACAGGAACCCCCGTTGCGTTATTTGAAGGATCAGTGGATATTACGGTCGGCGGCTTGTTGTCTACGGCCGTCATGAAAATGGTGAGAGTCACCGGGGAGCCGTTGAGGTTCGCCGTAGTGCTTCCGCTGTAAAGTATGTTGCCCGATGTGTCTTCCGCCTCTGCCAGAAAGAACCTGTCGTTGCCGTTCTGGATCGAGAAGCTTGCCGTGAAAGAAGACCGTCCTGAAACAGGAAATTCCATGACCGAGGTCGGGATGTCCGGACCGCTGATCGTGAATACGATCTTCGAGACATTCGGAGGGATCGCCAAGGCTCCCGTGCCGGCAACCCTGTTGCCTGCCGTAGAACTCGGCTGGCCGACATGTAGTGCTACCGTTGTCTTACCGGACAGGGACGACCGTGCCGGTGAACTGCCGCTTCCTCCCCCGCAGCCGATGAAGCAGAGGGAGATCAGGGTGGCGATACACGACAGAAATAGTCTCTTCATAGGTGACCTCGTCATCATTTAAATATAAGGTCGATTGTTACCGGCGTTGTCTTGTTAAGCGGAGGCTGATCGATCGTAGGGGCGTAAGGCAGTTCGAGCGAAAGCCATCCTGTCCCGGGAGCGAATGGGCCGGGGATCGAAAGCGCAAAGTCTGTGATTTCGGTCAGGGATTCGAGCCTTTCGATCTCGGAGGCCGGTGCCGGCATTGGAAGAGGGAAAGGTTCTCCTTCGAAGATAATGATCATCATGCCCGTGGTAAGAACGGCCGTGTCCTTAATCTTCGGATCGGGGCTCGTGATCACGAGTTCCTTGTCCGTCTCTCCGCATATGATGAGGGTATAACGCTTTCCATCCTTAATCCCTTCCTCAAAATATATGGTCGTCCCCCTCGCAGCAGCCACCGCAGTCGGGGTATGTACTTCAAAATTTGTGCGTCCGACGACGGCCTTCATTTTTCCGTCGAGAAGGTTGAAGATCGACTTGCCGCCTTTCTCCCTCGAATAGAGGAATTCCTTTATCACGACTTTCGAGTTTTCGGCCATGCTCAACACGCTGTCGTCGATGAAGAGGACCTTCGCCCGCGAGGCCTCGCGTGTTGCGAGCGCATCGTTGAAAAGAATGCCCTCCTTTACTTTCGCAGCTGTTGTCGTTCCGGTCCTCTCGATGACGGCCTTGCCCCGCAGGGCGATCAACGAACCGACCTCATCCTTTGCATGGGCGACGCCGGACAACCCGGCGCTCCAGCAAGCCACAAAAACCAATAGGGTGAGATGCACGATCTTCATCTAAAACCTCGCAGTAAGGAAAAGACTCGTCACAGCGCGTGTATAATCGAATTCCGGCGTGTTCGACTTATTCCTCGTATAGAACTCTCCCGCAGTGATACTGTACCTCTCCGAGAGCAGTTTGGTGACGGAGATCGAAGCGGTGCGGACCAAATCTCTCCTGAGCGGCCCGCCGTCGACGAATGCGCCTTTATAGTGCTTGCGGTAGTACTCCGCGGAGAGATCTATCAGAATTCTTTGGGGCAGCGCGAACTGGAGCGCTGCTATCACTCTTTGCCCGTTGTAGTCCCACACAGCCTGCCTTGTACCGTCGTTATCACGGAAGTAGCCGAGTTTTGCGAGCGCGATATTGCCGTAAAGAGGGATGTTCTGAACGACTCCTGTCTGATTATATGACCCCGACCTGTCGGAATTGTCAAAAAAGAGATCGCTGTTCATGTAATGGTTCCTTCTGTACATATAGGAAACGGTCGTCGAGAATCCTTTCCCCTCGGTCACCACGAGCGACGGCATTAGTGAATGCGCATAATCATACCCGTCTCCGCCGACAAAGGTGTACTCAAAGGCATAGGTGCCCTGCAGGTCGAACGTAGGGCTTATATGGTATGTGCCGCTCAGGTCCAGGATGTGCTGGGAAACGTTGAAATCAGAAAGCTTGGCATGGAGGCTCTGGTAGAAGTTATATCCTATCGAGGCAGATCCTTCCCCTGCCCTGACAAAATCGTATCTGCCGTTCAGGGTTACCACAGCCCTCCAATCGGATTTGTTCGATATGCCCTGGGGCAGGGGACCTTCCGCGGTATTGAGGACCACATTACTGTCATACTGGCCTCCCACGGCAATGCGGAGGAGCCAGCGTTTTGCGGCTTTGCTCTCGCTTATTGCCGCAAGGTAGTCGTCGGCCTTCCGTGAAAACTCCGAGTTCGGTGCAATCCTCTTCACGTCGTCGAAATAGTACGTGGCGACATTATAGAAGGACCTGTTGAAGTTGAATATGCCGAGTTCGAGGCCTGCACGCGGGTCGTCGGGTCTCATGGAGCGTGCCCTTTTGAGGGTCGCCTCTGCTTCGGCGGCGCCCGACCGGCTCTGGGCTATGCCGAGATACAGGGTCGCCCTGAAATCTCCCGGCTTCTCTCGCAGGGCCGCAGAAAATTCGTCGATGGCGACGCTGTAATTGTCCCCTTCGACAGACGCGATACCCTTCGCGATATGCTGCTCATACGTGGCTTCCGTTGCGTGAGCGAAGGACGAAGAGAAAAAAAGCGCGGCCCCGATCACGAGCACGCTGAGTCTGTTGAGTTTACCCCATCCCATGGGACACTATTATTAAGAAAGCCGAGGTGTTTGTCAAGCCTTTTCTTGGAATGAAGTTTCCTGCGACGAGGCATTCCGGGACGACGAATTCATTCATCGCACAGTGCGTGACGGTGCCCCCGCTAAATCGTGATCGTTTCGCCATCTCTCAATATTCTGAGGTTCTTCATCCCGAGACGGCCGAGTTCGCCTCTTATGGCGCCGTAATACTGGGGTTTCGAGTGGGTGATGAATATCTTTTCAGGCGACGGAGTTATGCCTGAAAGCTCCTCTTTCAGCAGGCGTGTCGTCAGATGACCCGTGACGAGGGCGGTCTCTTCCATCCTGTTGGGAAAAGAGACCTCTATGATCAAGCAGTGGATCTGTTTTTTCCCGATTTTTTTCCATGTATCTGCGGTCGGTCCGGTGTCGCCGGAGTAGAAGAAGCGCTTTCCCTTTTCGTCCTCGACGAGATACCCGACCGCGGGCACCGAATGGTTGACGTTGTATGGGGTGATGGTGAATCCTTTCAGACGGAGCGGTCTGCCTTCACTGATCCCTACGAATTTCAGCACGCCGTTTCTCGGCTCGGGTATCACGGTGAAATCGGGCCAGACCGAGCCGTTCAGAAGGTTTTCCCTGATGGTCTTGATCACGGAAGGGATACTGAGGACCGTTACATTGCACTCCCTGTTTCGTATGATGAGGTTGTCCGCAAGGAAGGGAATGCCCTTTATATGATCGAGGTGGGCATGGGTGATAAAGATGTTCCGGATCTTCTGCTGGCGCTGCGCGCTCAGGACGTTCGTGAGACTCCCCGCATCGAAAAGGATTTCACTGTCGAGAAGGAAACCCGGAGGGTTGTGACCCGGAAATTCCGCACCTGAGCACCCGAGAACCTTAATCCTCATCTCTCTCCGAAAGCACTTCCGCCTTCGCGATAGGAGCCGATAAAGGCGCCGACCACAGAGGGATCGAACTGCGTGCCTGCGTTTTTCTCAAGTTCCTCGAACGCCGCCCTCGCGCTGAGCCCTTTCCTGTAGGGCCTGTCCGTCGTCATCGCATCAAAGGTATCGGCAACAGCGATGATCCTTGCAATCACGGGTATCTCTTCTCCCTTCAGCCCCTCCGGATATCCGGAGCCGTCGTATTTTTCATGGTGCCACTTGACCCCGGGCACGATCTCCTTCAGTTGTTTGATGTGGTTCAGAATCTCCGCCCCGTATGCGGGGTGCATAATTATTACACGATATTCCTCAAAGGTCAACCGCTCGTTCTTGAGGAGGATCGCGTCCGGTATTCCTATTTTGCCGATGTCATGGAGGATAGCGGAGAGCCTGAGACCGATCATCTCTTTCTGGGAAAGGGACATCGCCTTTCCGATGGCGAGGCTGTAATTCATCACCCTTCTCGTGTGTCCGCCCGTGTACGGGTCCCTCTTCTCTATCGTCTCGGCCAGGGCGTAGACCGTGGTATAGAAGGTTTCTCTCAGTTCATCATAGAGCCTTGCGTTTTCGATAGCCACGGCGACCTGGTTCGAGAGAGCTGCAAGAATCTCGACGTCTTCGGCGCCGAAGGAACCGCTTCTTTTGTTGATCGCCTCGAGCACTCCTACGCGCTTCTCTTTCAAGTTTACGGGCAGGCATACCATGTTCAGTGTATGAAACTCGCTTTTTCTGTCGGCGTCCCTGAAGAAGCGCGGGTCGTTCTGGACATCGTGCACGATCGTGGGTTCCCCGTGTTCGGCAACCCATCCTGCAATCCCCTGGCCTTTCGCGAGCCGTATAGTCTTGACGCACTCCCCGGGTCCTCCGAGGGCGACATCAAAATAGAGGTCTCCCGTTTCTTCGTCGACGAAAAGAAGGCTCCCTGTTTCGGCGTGCACCAGCTCGACCGCAGCCTCGATCGTCCTTTTTCTCACCTCGGAAATGTCAAGGGAGGAATTGATCGTGGCCGAGAGACCAATCAACGTGCGGAGCTGCGCGACTCTTTCCGGACTATCTTTCAGCATGCCATCAAATTGTAGCACAAAAGTCCTCCTCTCGGTTTCTTATTGTGCAGGGTAGGACAAGCTGAAATGTATGCGAAAAAGAGTTGCGAAAGAGCAGGTCCGGGCACATAATAGGGTATGCGGAATTTACGGCAGAGCCTTCTTAAAGAACCCCTCATCTTGAGAGTCTTCAGGGAAAGAAAAGGGGCGTATCTCGTGGGGGGCTATCTAAGGGACGCGCTGAGGGGGGTGCGGTCCGGGGACATCGATTTTGTTGTCAGGGACGACGTGAAGGAATTTGTGGCAAGGATTTTCCCTGAAACTGACAAGACCGTGATCAGCTTCAAGGATTCTCTACTGGTGAGAGTAGTTGCAGGAGAGGTGTTCGCCGACTTTTCGGAGCTGAAAGGGGAACTCAAAAAAGACCTATCGAGAAGGGATTTCACAATGAACGCGATAGCCTGGTCTCCGGAAGAAGGCCTCATCGATCCTCTGGGGGGATCGGACGATATCGCCAGAGGAAGGATAAGGGCGGTGTCGGAAGACAACTTTGTCGCCGATCCCCTTCGTCTTCTCAGGGCTTACCGGTTTGTCGCGGAACTGGGATGGGAGCTTCAGCAGAGCACGAGAAAGATGATCAGGAAACTGAAGGGTCTTCTTCGGGAAGCCGCAGCGGAAAGGATCACCCAGGAACTGTTTAAGTTGCTGAACTCCGAAAGGTATCTCAGAGCGCTGAAGCTTGCGTGGAAAGACAGCCTGTTGGAGGAGATAATAATATTCAAAAACACTAAGATCCGAGATAATATTAAAGCTCTTTCGAGGCTTGACAGGTTTCTTCGGGGGCTGCCGCGGGAATGTCATAAAGCCTTTGGGGAGACATTCTCGCAAGGGCTTTCCTATCTTGGTCTTCTGAGGGCAGAGCAGCTTTTTCATGGATCGGACCCGGGGAAGAACGGGCTGAGCCCGAGCGGTCCCGTACGCAGAAGATTGCAGGTAGCGACAAAGCTTCTCGATCTCTACGGGAAAGGGCGGCTGGATGATTCGCGTCTTTTCGATCTCTTTGAAGAGGCCGGCGACGGGGTCCGGGATTTTGCCTTTCTGACGACAAGCAAAAAGATCGTCAAAAAAGCGGGACATTTCCTCGGGATGCGTCCCGTGATGAGGGCTGAGAAGGTGATCGAGGTGGCTGGCCTTGAGGCCGGACCGCAGATCGGACGGGTGTTATCCGAAATGAAAAAGCAACAGTTCCTCGGAGAGATAAGGGACGAGACAGACGCCGCTGTGTGGCTCGGAAAGCGCGTGTAGCACTGCGATTCATTTGGTGATACATTTGGTCTCTTTCACTCTGTCCATCCTGTATTCAAAAAGGAGAAATATTGCTAGAATGTCCTCAGACAAGGATTTGCTTTGCCGCGGAGATGCATCAATGTCATTCTTCTATGAAAAGGAGCGAGGAATGGGTATTAAGGTAGTACGGTTTTTCATTGTTTTGGCACTTCCGTTTCTGCTCGCCGTAAGCGTGGAGGCTGACGTAAGCATGTGGGAGAGGATGTGCGGGGCATGCCATGACGGTACGACAGTGCTGAACGGAAAAGTGGTAGTGGACAAGGAACAGATAAAGGCGAAGTACAAGACCCTGGATGACCTGGTGAAGGCAGTCTCCTGCGAGGGCGCGCCGTGCATGAATATACTGAAGCACGATGAGAAGCTGGTAAGGCAGGTGGGAAAGGAACTCGGCATTAAAGATACCGCGAAGAAATAACCTGGACGACTTCTCGGCGTCTTTAATGGCTGCGCGGAAAATGTACCCCTCTTACCGGGTCTTATTAAGGTGTGCATAATAGTATCGACATCTATTGTGTCATTCCCGCTTGTCGGGAATCCTTCTTGCAGCAAAGAAAGATGCCGGACAAGCCGGCATGACAGAGAAGAGGCGTTCAATCAGTGTCCACATTATTATGAGAACATTAGTATGTTCAGAACGTCCTGCCGAGATAGAAGTATCCGGCATTGAAACCGCCGTCGGCCTGCCCGAAGGCAATGTACAGAGGCCCGATGATAGTGTCGTAACCGACGAACAGGCTTCCGGCGAGGCGGAGGTTGCCGAGATCAAACTGCTTCTCACCCTGCTTCCATACATTGCCCGCCTCCAAAGATGCGCCCAGATAGAGGTCTCCAATAAAGGATTCTCCTACCTTATGGTAGGTGATCAGCTTTCCGATCAGCATGGTCTGTCCAAGGAGCTGGTTCGACCGCAGACCGGAAAGGTTGAGGAACCCGCCGAGCGCTAACTGGTCGTAAAACGGCAGGTCGTTGCCGACGTGAGAGCCCGCCGACAAGACGGCCAAAAAGGTCTGCCTCCTGAAGGTGAAGGCACCAAGTATGGACCCCTCGACCTTGTTGTATTCGTCATCTGAACCCAAAGACTTGAGGGATGAGAGGAATTTGATCTGGGCGAGGTACCCTCTATTCGGGAAATTGACATTGTCGAGCTGATCGAGACGCGCCCCGGCGACTACGGCCCCGCGCGTCGCATGGTCCTGCGGCAGGTCGACTTCGCCCACCTTGGGACGGGCCGTGAAATGGCCGAGCTGGAGACCGAGCCTCGCCTCCCCGTACATCCAGGGCTGATAGCCGAAATCGAGGCCTCCCTCGTAGCCGGTGACGCTGTAAGACGCCTCCCTGTGCTTGCCGGCATAGACATCGTACAGCTGCCGTTGCCACCGCACATGGGGAGATATGAAGAAGAGCCGTGAAACTGTCAAAGGCTGGTAGAATTCCGAATATATGCCGGTCAGCCAGCCCAGATTCAACTGGGTCTTCCACTCGGCGCCAAGGCTGTTGATCCAGCGGCGGGTGTAATCCAGCAGCACATTGTAGCCGCTCGAACCTTCAAAGTCGCTTTCGAGGGCAACGCCGAAGCGGAGATAATTCGGCCCCCAGGACTTCTCCTTCGCCTTCATGATGAGCTCGTAGGCGTCTCCCTGCCTCTTTATGTTGAGGTCTACGCGTTCGAAATCTCCCGTGCCGTAAACGATGCCCGCCTCTTCTTTCAGCTTCTCTACGTCTACGGTGTCTCCGGGCCTTACGGAGAGCCTGTCCGCCACGATATCAGTGGGGATTTTCGTCTCGCCTTCCACTTCGATCTTCACCGAGGCGATCTTCACCTCTTTTATCAACTCGCGGTGATGCCGTGCGGAGAAAGCGGCATACTCGGCGTCGGACACGGAGTATCTCCTCAGGGCAGCGATCTTCTCTCTGGCGGCTTTCTCCCCGCTGCCGGTAATCTCCGCCGCCTTATCGAAATCCGCGGAGCCGAGCTTTCCGAGTTCCGGGTTTATGTAGATATCCTGAGGGCCGAGGGTCCTGATCTGGGCATCGACATTCTCTTTCATCATGATGTCTATCATCTGGTTCATGATCGAAAGAGGGTCTCCGAGCTCCTTGCGGGTACTCAAGGGCTTCCCCACATCGACACAGATGATTATGTCGGCTCCCATATTGCGGACAATATCTACCGGCACATTGCGGACGATGCCGCCGTCGATCAGGACCCTGCCGTTCAGCTCCGTCGGCGGAAACACGCCGGGCACCGACATGCTCGCCCTTGCCGCGTTTGCAAGGCTTCCGCTCTTCAGCACCACCATCCCGCCCGTTTCGAGGTCTGCGGCAACGGCCCGATAGGGGATCGGAAGCTTGTCGAAATCCTCGATATCCGACGTATGGAGCATCAGGGTCTCAAAGAGCACATTCACCTTCTGGTCCTTGACCAGGCCCTTGGGCGCTACTATCTTGCCGTCCTTGACGCCGAGCGAAAGGCCGCTGAGTATCTCGTAGTCCTCCCGCTTGCGCCGGTAGTCCACATCACGACGGTCCGGGTTTCCGGAAAGAAGATCCTTCCAGTCGATTCCAGTGATCACCTTTTCGAGCTCGGAGGCGGAGAGTCCGGAGGCATACAGCGCACCCACAATAGCTCCCATGCTGGTGCCGGCAATGTAGTCGACGGGTATCTTCTGTTCTTCGAGCACCTTAAGCACGCCAACGTGAGCTATACCCTTCGCGCCGCCCCCCCCGAGGACAAGGCCGATCTTCGGCCGAGGATGTTCTTCGGCCGCACTGTTCCCGACGGCAATCAGAGGCAGAATCAGGACGCACATGATGAGTACCGCGATACGCCTGACCGGACGGCCGGTGCCCGTATATTTTCCAATCATTGATAAAAAGACACGGGGCCTTGTCCTGTCCCGGCATCTGAGAAGAAATCCTTTCAAATTCATCACCTCACAAAACAGATATCCGGACCACGCCCATCTTTCCCGTAAATTATATAGAAAGGCCCCCAAAAGAGCCAATGCCTGAAGGGAGGGCCTCCTTCTATCTTGGGACGGGTATCGACCCTTTACCCGGGTCCTGATAATAGTTCTTTCTACAGGACAAGAAAGTCACCTTCTACGGCACAAGAGGATTTGTTCCTGTAGCCGAGCCGGAATTTTCCCATTTGGAGCGACTGGTCTGTATCAAGAGAATCGCTCGCATCCTTCAACGGGAGAAGATACCCGCCTCCAAACTCGCCATAAAGCCTGAGAAGATGCGCAAGCCTCTGTGCTATAATATTTCCCCATGATACAACTTGTATGCAATTCGCATGCAGCCTCATTTCCAGGGGGTGATTTATGCCCTCTAGCAGGCTCCGATAGCACTCAGGCAAGAAGGGTCGCAAAGCAAGGCGTATCAAGGGTTTCTCTTTAGTTTCAGGCCATTGGAGAGGTGACCGAGTGGCCGAAGGTGCACGACTGGAAATCGTGTGTGCGCTAATCACGTACCGTGGGTTCGACTCCCACCCTCTCCGCTCTCGTTATCCTTTAAAATCAACGGTATAAGAGCCCAAAACACCCCCCCCAAGAAATCGCCACAAAAACGCCACAAAGACCAAAAGCCCGGGGGTAACCGTCGCCCTGAATATCCCCCTAAAATACCCTAGTTGGGCGATTCACATTGATTGTATGGCATTATAGGATTGGAATGGGAAGGGTTAGGTAAAAATCGAAATAGAAATCATGGTCTCATGAATGGCGGAGATGAGATGTTAATCCATCAAGAATATTTCGAGGACTTTTTTAACACAGCTCGTGAAAGCATTTTAGTACTGGATGAAAATCTGATAATTCTTTTGGCCAATCGTAGTTTCTATGATTCATTCAAGGCAACACCGCAGGAAACAGTTGGGTATCTTATCTATAGCCTCGGAAACCGACAATGGGATATTCCCGGACTTCGGACGCTGCTTCAAGATATTCTTCCCAAAAACAAAGAGTTGTATGACTATGAAGTTGAACATACCTTTCCAAGCATCGGGCACAAAATAATGTTGCTCAATGCCCGTCGAATCTACCATAAAGACATCGGCCCACAGATGATCCTTCTCGCCATAGAAGACATTACCGAGCGCAAGCGGCTGGAAAGCTTGTTAATGGAATCTGAAACCCGCTTCAGGCGTGTTTTTGAGACCTCAAGCGACGCGATATTGCTTCTCGAAAAACGTGAAGGGAGTATAACCCATGTTAATCCGGCCGTCGAGAAGATGTTGGGCTATTCCATAAAGGAGAGCGTCGGGAAAAAACTTCAGGATATAGGTGTCTCGCACGATATGAGTGACTTTCAAACGCTAATACAAGAATTGAACAGAAGCGGCATTATTAATTACGTCGGTGTTCCGGTGAAAACCAAGTCCGGACAATATATCGATACAGACATATATATGGTCGACAGGGCAATGCTGGCACAATGTAATATTCGCGATGTAACTGAGCGCACGCAGGCTGAAAAGGCCGCTCGCCAGAGGCTTGATGAACTCGAACGCTTTACGAAAGAAACCGTTCAGAGAGAGTTCAGGATTGATGCGCTTAGAGAAAAGATAAAGGCGTTGGAAGAACAACTGAGAGAGAAGACAAAATGAGAGGATTTCTTTGAACAGATCAAAAGTAGCCGTCTACAGCTTCCCCTTCGCTTCCAAGTATTTGAGGATACAAGCTTCTATAAACTCATTGCGGTTGTCGAATTGCTTGTCCTTCCTGATAGCCTCGTCCAAGAGCTTCAGTAGCTCTGGGTTGATCCGCATGGTAATCATCCGGCTCTTGTTCTTCAGGATCTTTCTCACGTTCTCGTATTCCATTGCCCTGCCTTTGGAATTCGTATAGTCAGGAGTATAGCAGATTTTACTTGATATGTCTTCTCCTTTCGTATATCGTATGTATATACAGCAGTATAGCACAAGTTCCACAAGCGTCTCGGAGGCGGACCGAAACAGGAGATTGAACATGACCCTAGGATTCATAAGGAACAGATGATTGAGTTCCGAGGGGACAGTGAAGACTGTATGGTAGTACTCGATTGGCAGAAGGTCTTGTCCTCTGTCCTCGATCCACTTCTCTTTCCGCAGGGTCTGACACTTGGGGCAGTGGCGGTTCCGGCAGGAGTTGTAGGATATCTCGATATGGCCGCAGTCGGCGCACTGCCCCTTATGCCCGCCCAGCTCGGCAGTCCTGCATGCCTCCACAGCACGCATGACGCGCAGGTGCTGAAGCGGGAGGGGATGGGTGTGCCGATACTCCGGGCCGTGCCGGCGGAAGATATCCTCCACCTTGACGCCGCGAGGCCTCTGCATCAGGAGTGATCCTGACGCTAAAGCTCTTCAGGTATACTATCGAGGGGATTGGCCACCCGCGCCAGGTTCATCTTGCTGACGTGTAAGTAAACGGTCGTGGTTGTGGAAGACCTGTGGCCGAGGAGCAGTTGGACATGGTGCAGGCTCGTCCCCGCTTCAATCAAATGAGTGGCAAAGCTGTGCCTCAGGGTATGGGGGCTCGCAGGCTTGGTGATGCCGGCACGTTTCTTTGCTTCAAAGAAGATATTCCGTATCGCGGTATAGCACATGTGGGTGCCCTCTTTCTGCCCTTCGAATAACCATTCCTTGGGACGATACTGCCGCCAGTAGCGCCTCAGCAGTTCAAGGGCGGTCTGCGACAGGATGCTGTAGCGGTCCTTCCCACCTTTACCTTGCTGCACACGTACCATCCATCCGCTTGCTGTCTATATCGGTCACCCTGAGCTTTGCCGCTTCGCTGACTCTCAGTCCTGCTGAATAGGTGATCGTCAGAAGCGCCCGGTGCTTGAGATTCTCCGTGACGGACAGAAGCCCCTTGACCTCGGCAAGATCCAGTACTACGGGCAGCGTCTTTTTGGCCTTTGGGTATTGGATCTTCTCTACCACTTCTTCACGATTCAAGGTTGTCTTATACAAGAACTTGATTCCCGCCACATAGCCTCTGTATGTCCCTCTTGATAACTTCCTGGTCTCCAGCGTATGAGCCGGATAATCCTTTACTTCTTCCGCCCCCAGTTCCTCAAGCGGTTTGTCAAAATAATTTGCCATCATGCTAACCTCTCTGAGATATTTCTTCTGGGTCCTGGGGGTGATGCCTTTCAACTGAAGGTCCTTCGTCATCTGATCTCTTAATGCGTCCATGGTACAACCTCCTCTGAAACGAATATCCGTCGACAAGGTCGACGCTACAACAAAAGGAGAGTGTAAAAAGATAGGAATCGATCAGCAAAGGGGACTTGACGGAAAAAAACCGATACAACTCAAAAAGAGGATTTATATTTCCGAACCGACTGCCTACTCGTTACCACCGCGCAGCGGTTTAGTTCTTCGAATAAGCGGCATTCTGCTGCGAAGTTGCTGAATGACGTGGGAAGGACTAAGCCGCTGTGCCTGTTTATGGAGATTCGATAAAGACCATCCAGTCTTCTTACTTCGAAAAAGGGTGTTTGTGGGGC
>JAMCWJ010000019.1 GCA_023475105.1 Nitrospirota bacterium | reverse complement strand
TAACTTCTATCTTACTTTGTCTGCTCATATTCTTTAGCTGTTTTTCCCGGATTATGACGCTTCGGCTGTCCAGACAAATCTCATAATATACAAGCTTATGCAGGTAGTACTTGGCCGTAAAGCAGTGCGGATTACTAAGGGGAACATAAGTAGGATACCTTTGAATGTCACTCCGGCTTGACCGGAGTCTCTCTTAAGAAGGATTCCCGACAAGCGGGAATGACATCCTACTAACGAACGTATTAGTAAGCCTAGACTGGTGCACAAATTGATTCACAAAATAGCACACACGAAGACGTGACAACGTGAATTCAGAGAAGCTCTGTAATGTTGAAGATAGGAAGTACAAGGACTTAGACCGATAGCCGTTCGAGGGTGCCTTCCCCCCCCCTCTCCGCCAGTTCTTTCCGGACGTCGGCCCGGGCCGCCTTCCCGCTTGTCTCGACCGAAGAATGCTTTTGCAAATTCGTCCCTTTTCATGTAAAATCCAACATGCGAAGGGCCTTGAAGGAGCGGCGGCCTTTCACTGCCATGGCTGCCCGGAATTCGTCGTATGATACCCGGCCGGCTGTATCCCCGTTTTTGAAAGGGAAAACTGATGGAGAAATTGCTCGAAAAGGCAAGGGTCCTGATCGATTCTTTGCCGTATATGCGCACCTTTAGCGGAAAGACCTTCGTGATAAAGTACGGGGGCGCCGCGCAGGTCGAAGGGACGCTGAAAGACTCTTTTGCCCGGGACGTGGTGCTCCTGAATTTCATCGGGATCAGGCCGGTAATCGTCCATGGCGGCGGCCCGAAGATCAACGAGATGATGAAGAAGATGGGCAAGGAGCCGACGTTTATTCAGGGGCAGCGCGTGACGGACAGGGAGACGATGGATATCGTCGAGATGGTCCTGGGCGGTCTCGTCAACAAAGAGATCGTTGCGCTGATCAACGGACATGGAGGCAAGGCGGTTGGGCTGAGCGGCAAAGACGCAGGGCTTCTGAAGGCAAAGAAGAAACTCATCAGGAATACCGGAGCGGGGGAAGGGGAGACCCTTGACATCGGGCTTGTGGGCGAGGTCGCTTCGATCGATCCGGGCATCCTCGATTCGCTCCGGAGGGACGGCTTTATCCCGGTAATCTCCCCCATCGGCGTCGGCAGTTCGGGTGAGGCATACAACATTAACGCGGACTATGTTGCCTCTGCGATCGCCTCTGCGCTCAGGGCCGAAAAGCTGATACTGCTTACTGATGTTCCCGGAATCAAGGATAAGAAGGGGAAGGTGATCTCGACCATCCCGAAAAAGAATGTGAAGAAATATATCGACGACGGGACCGTCTCGGGAGGCATGCTCCCGAAGGTCCAGGCATGCACACGTGCCCTGGAGGCGGGAGTGAAAAAGACCCATATCATCGACGGCAGGGTGCCCCACTGCCTGCTTCTCGAGATATTCACGAAAGAGGGGATAGGAACGGAAATAGTGGGGTGAAAGGCAGAGATACTATGAAAGCCGGCTTGATTTTCTATACGTGCGTCGTTCTGCTCTTCGTCGCTTCAGGTTGCCCGAAATCCCCCTCTCAGGTCGTCGAACTGAAGAAATTCCCCGTGGACAGTCTCGACGGGATCATTACGCGCTCCGGCGCCCAGCTCGACGCTGAAGATTCGAGCGATGGGAAAGGATCCCTGAGGATCATCGCCGAGGCCCCGACCGTGGTGAGACTCTTTGAACTCAGCGACATCGAGATCGAGGACGCACGGCTGATTTACCAGGCAAGGCTCCGTGCGAAAGACCTGGAAGGTCAAGCCTATATCGAGATGTGGTGTCATTTCCCCGGGAAAGGAGAATTCTTCTCGAGAGGGCTTCAAAACACGGTGAGCGGTACCATGCAGTGGATAACGGCGGAAACCCCTTTTCTCCTGAAGAAGGGTGAGAAGCCGGACATCATAAAATTGAACCTCGTCATCAACGGCAAGGGGACTGTCTGGATAGACGACATACGCCTGCTGAAGGGCCCTTTATCGTAGAAGGTGAGCTCCCGGGGCGGCTAATCGTTTCGGCGGCGGGCAGGCCCGCCGCCTGCTTCGAGGGCGTAGCGGAGATTTGCGGCCGCCTGCTTGTTCCCCGGATTGATCTGAAGCGCACGCCTGTACGAGGAGATGGCCCCCGGAATGTCTTTCGTCATTAACTGTATGTTCCCGAGCCCGTTCCATACGCTGTCGTTGTCCGGCGAAGATTCCACTTCACCCTCCAGTATCCGCCGGGCCCCTGCAATATCCCCTGAATTGGCGGCTGCTTCAGCCAGGAACAATGAGACGTCCTTGAACGCGGCAGGCGATATTTTCGTCACGATCGCAAATTCCCGATAGGCCTCGCGGAAGCGTTTCGCCTCGAGAAGGGCTCTTCCATACCAGTAATGAGGCACTACCTCGTATTCGGGCAGGACGGATGAGATCGTTCCCTGTATGAGCCGTTCCAGCCGCGGCAGGGCGGATGCCACGTCCCCCGAAGCGAGTTCCACCTGGGCCATCCTCACCTGCACCGCGTAATCGTCCGGCTGCTGGCTCGACAGAAGGGTGAAAAAGGTCCTATTATTCTCCCAGACGCATGTCCTCCGAACGTCCGCGGCGAGAAAGGCAACGAGAACTGCGCTGCCGAGGACGATGCCCGCCTTCCGGACGCCCTTTCCCGTCTCGATCTCCACCGCCCCTGTCAGCAAAGGGATGACGCCCGCAAACGTAAAGTAGAGGAAGCGTTCGCCCATCATAGCGCCCGGTATCGGGATGAGGTTCGACACCGGCGCCAGCGAAATATAGAACCAGGCAATCGCAAGGGAGATGAGTTTCCCCCTGGCGCCGCGGCCCCGGGAAAATGCGCCGAGGGCGATCACCGCCAGGTTGAGCAGAACCGCCCCCAGCACCTGCAGGTCCGGGAAAGCGGCGGGGACGGTCACATCGTATCTGCCCTTCAGGAGAAAGGGCCAGATCAATAAACGCAGATACGTCGCGAAGACTTTTGCCTGCATCATCAGGGTCATCCAGATCGAGCCCCCCCAATAAGGCATTACGACCGGCGTTCCGACCACTGCCGAGCGGACCGCCAGATAGCAGGCAGCCGCCGCGAAAAAAGGAGCATAGAGCAGGACGGACCGTCTTTCCCGAAGGCGCCAGGGCCTTCCGGAAAAGACCTGAAAAAGCGGGAGGAGAGCCACAATAGCGATCGCCTGCTCCTTTGAAAAAAGGGCGAGTGCCATGGCCGCGACCGAAAGAATATGGTTTCTGTCAAAAATCCTCTCGACCCTCAAAAAAAGCCCGAGGGAGAGAAGGCCGAACAGCGTATACAGTTGATTGCCCCTCGAGGCCAGACTCAGGACCCCTTCGGACAGGGCCGGATGGACCGCAAAAATGCACGCAGCCGTTACCGCAGGAATAAGTCCGACCAGGGTCCTTAACATAAAGATGATCGCCATGCAGGAGGCGATATGAAGGAGCAGCGAGGTGAGGTGATACCCTCCTATCCATGTTCCCCACAGGCGCACATCGAGTGCAAAAGAAAGAGTCTGCACGGGCCTGTACATTTTCGACAGCATCGGCTCGTCCGAAATCGATTTCGGATTCGTAAAATATTCCTGCCAGCGGGAAAGGTCATGAACGAACTTGTTATTGCCGATAAAGGTTTCATCGTCCCAGACGAGACCGTTGCGCAGCGAAAGGCCGTAGGCGGCCGCCACGAGGACGACTATGAGTCCGAACGAAATCCAGAGGATCTTCTTTTCCGGCGTTATGGTCACGGCAGAGCTGTTGCTCGTTTCTTTCCTGTCGGTCGAAAAGCACTCATTTCAGGAGGGCAGAGGCCGAGGGTCGTACCCCTTCTCGCGGTTCCCGGGCAAAGGGTTCCCGGTGCACTTTGCCGGAGACAATCATCTTCACGGTCGATTATATCATATTTGCCAATCCCTTTTAGGCAAAGGTATAATGGTGCATAAACCTTGCAACTGCACTGGAAAGGGAGACAGACACACTTCAAAACCTTTTATAGTGCGATTTGACATTGAAAGATGCACCCGGATTCTGAATTCACCCGTGGCGCCTCTCAGCTCAGACCGCCTCATGATGTCAGATGCTGTTGTCGGTATCGCGATAAAAGCGTTTTTCAGCATACCTGTCTCCCTAAAATACTATCTTTATGCTACGTTAAGGTAAAGTATATGAAAACTCTCTCAGCTCTCTGTTACGATGAAAGCAAAACAGCGTTTTTTCTCTAAAACGGCTCTTCTCCTCGTCGTGTTTTTCGGGATCCTCCTCTGGGCGGCATTCTCCTTTCCCGACATCGCAAAGCTTCGGAAGGAAAATCCCCGGAAGACCTCCTTTATGGAATACCGGGAAAAGGAGGCGAAAAAGAAAGGGAAGAAATACAGGATCACCAAGGTATGGGCGCCTCTGTCGCACGTTTCGTCCTACCTCGTGAAGGCGGTGCTGATCGCCGAAGACGACAAATTCTGGAAGCATCAGGGTTTTGATTACGAGGCGATACACAAGGCGATAGAAAAGGACATACAGGCGAAGAAGTTCAAACTCGGGGGCAGCACTATCAGCCAGCAATTGGCGAAAAACCTTTATCTCTCCCCCTCGAAGAACCTCCCGCGCAAGATCGCCGAGGCGGTTATCACGTGGAGGATGGAACGGGTCCTTTCGAAGAAGAGAATACTCGAGCTTTACCTCAACGTCGTGGAGTGGGGAGACGGGATCTTCGGCGCCGAGGCCGCGGCCCGACACTACTACGGGAAATCCTCGTCAGAACTTAGCGCAGAGGAGGCAGCCAGACTTGCAGCCGTCCTGCCTAACCCGAGGAGATACAATCCCGCCGGAAGCCGGCGGTATGTGCTGAATCGGGCGGATATTATTTATCGCATCATGGTTAGACGGGGCATCGTCATTCCGGAATACGAAGAGGTGACGGGGGAGAGCGCCGCTCCGCCAGGGACAGAGACCGATCCGACGCACGTCCCGATCGAAAAGCTGACGCCGGCAGAATGATCCCGCCGGATTTTGATGAGGTGCCGGGAGAAACCTGAATCCACCATCAATGAACACTGATACTGCGTGAGGACGGCATTCTTTCTCATTCTCGCTTCGCTCCGAAGCACCGGGCCTACGGCCCGCTGAAACCGTTCGAATGCATCCTCACGCAGAGTCGATACGCAAAGTCGATGATGGATTATCGGAGAAGTCGTCCTGTTTGACAAAACGTCCCTCCGCACTTACTATAAACGGAAAAGGAGCGTACACTCACTTCTCATGAGCGAGGAGCAACTTCGGGAAGAGATCCTTTCCCTGAAGACCGAGATCGGGAGGCTCAGAAAGGCCCTTTCCGGACTGACCGCCTCCCTGCCGGTCCTGCTCCGAAGGAGGGGGTTCAGGATTTACAAAAAAGAACCTTCCGACGACCTCCTCCTGCCCGCAAAAAGATATATCGACGAGTATTACCGGTTTCTGCACAGATACTCCTTCCGGCTCTTTCTGAGGGACGTGATAAAGCGGCAGAGCGGGTTTGCCGTCGGGGATGTCACGCGGTACGCGACACAGGGGGTTACGGAAGAATATGTGGCGTTTCTCCGCAGGATAGGGCTTGCGGGAAAGCGGGGCGGGGAAGGCGGTTCCTACCGTCTGAAAAAGAAGCCGGTGAAGAGTTTCGGCCCCACCCTTGAATGGTTTCTGTCCGAGGTATTCAAGCGGGAGTTTGGAGCGGAGGCTATCTGGGGAATAAAGTTCAAAAGGCCCGCGGTAGGAGGCGACTATGACCTCATAGCAAAAATGGACGGCTCGCTGCTATATATGGAAATAAAGTCATCCCCTCCGCGACAGATCTATGCCAACGAGATTTCCGCTTTCCTCGACAGGATCCTCGACCTTGCGCCCGAGATCGCCGTATTCTTCATCGACACGGAACTGCGGATGAAGGACAAGATCGTGCCGATGTTCGAAGAGGAACTCGGGAAAAGGCCCCCCGGCGCGTTTTCCTCCTGCGCGGGCCGAGGGGTATCGTCCGGCCGGTCTTCCCCCATCGAACGCATCGAAAAAGAACTCTTCCAGGCAGAGAACAAAATCTTTATAATAAACGCAAAAGGGAGTATAGTGAATAATGTGGAGAAGGTCTTGAGCAGCTATTTCAGAAAGGCCCGGAAGTAACTGCCGGTCACGTCCGACCGGCAGTTACTTCCGGGCATCGCACGCTGATAGAGGGCTAAAACGAAGACAACAGGAAGGTGTCCGTCCCACGCGGAAGGCTGCACTGCCTGAACACGTTCCTGTGCCGGAACGAAGTCCGGGCCTGCAGGAGATCCCCCCCTGGGGGAAGAACTGAAAGAAAAAGAGGAGGGAAGCACATGACGCATTTCACGAAGCTGAAGAGAATTGTATCGACGGCCGACGGAAAGCTCCGGATCAATGATCCCAATGCCTTGCGGAACCTTATGGACGGACTCGTCTATGACGCGGTATTCGCCGAAGACGAGGCGACGAAGAAAGACCTCCTCGTATTCTTGAAAGAACTGGCAAAGGCTTCGGGCGCGATTCCTGCATCGATCCAAGGCCTGTACGAGGAGCTGGGCCGCAATTACGCGGGCTTCACCGTGCCCGCGATGAACATCAGGGGACTGACGTACGACACCGCGAAGGCCGTGTTCAGGAAAGCGATCGAGAAGAACGTGGGCTCCTTCATTTTCGAGATCGCCCGCTCGGAGATAGGCTACACAAAGCAGAGGCCCCTTGAATACGCGGCCGTGGTTCTCGCGGCCGCAGTGAGAGAAGGGTTCAGGGGCCCGGTCTTTATTCAGGGCGACCACTTCCAGCTCGTACGGAAGAATTACCTCTCCGACCCCGTCCCCGAAACGAATTACGTGAAGGGTCTGATCGCTGAGGCGATCGGCGCGGAATTCTATAATATCGATATCGACTCCTCCACGCTCGTCGACCTCGAAAAACCCGGGGTGAAGGAACAGCAGAGGCCGAATTTCGAAAAGACTGCGGAGCTGGCCTGCGGCATCAGGGAGATCCAGCCCCCCGGCATTGACGTCTCGGTCGGCGGGGAGATAGGCGAGATAGGAGGGAAGAACAGTTCATCCGAGGAGCTGAGGGCTTACCTCGACGGATTCAGGGAGACCTTCAAAGACAGGAGCAAGGGCCTTTCGAAGCTGAGCGTCCAGACAGGGACCAGCCACGGCGGCGTCGTTCTTCCGGATGGAACGCTCGCCAAGGTGAAGATCGATTTCGAGACTCTCAAAAGCCTTTCGGAAATTGCGAGAAAGGAGTACGGTCTTTCGGGCGCGGTCCAGCACGGCGCATCGACACTCCCTGAAGAAGCCTTCGACATGTTCCCGAAAACAGGCACATCGGAGGTCCACCTCGCAACGGGGTTCCAGAACATCGTCTACGACAGCAAACACCTTCCCGCGGGATTCAGAGAAGAGATATACGCCTTCATAAAGCAGGATCGATGCAGGAATACGCCAAGGAACGGAAGGAAGGGCAGACAGAGGAGCAGTTCATCTACAGCACGAGGAAGAAGGGGTTCGGCCCCCTGAAGAAGAGATGGTGGGACCTGCCCGGCGATGTGAAAGAGCCGATAATGAAGGAGCTCGGGGACCGGTTCGGCCTCCTCTTCGAAAAACTGAAGGTCGGGAACACGACCGATATCGTGGCCAGGACCGTGAAGCCGGTAGTCGTTCCGAAAGAAATCAACCCCGGATTGCTCGACTGATCGCACAGCGCGCGGGAGCAACGCAGGGCAAGGAGGAAACGTATGCCTGACATCAAGAAGATCGGGATCATAACGAGCGGCGGCGACGCTGGGGGACTTAACGCAGTCATCAAGGGTGTCGCGAGGGAGGCCTATGCCCACGGAATCGAATCCGTGATCATTCCGAACGGCTATGCAGGTCTTTACAACCTGATCGATATGGACAAGGTCGTCGAACTCAATGCGGAAAGGGTGAGCCGCATCGAGGCATCCCTCGCCGGCTCCGAGGCGGGCCATTCGCGGGTGAAGATCAGCAAGATAGCGGACCCCGACACTTACGGACGCATCAGGAAAGGCCTCGAGAAATTCCGGGTGGACGCACTGGTCATCAGCGGGGGCGACGATACCGGAAGTGTTGTTGTCGACCTGGGAAGCCGGGGCATCCCCTGCGTCCACGTCCCCAAGACTATGGACCTCGATCTCCAGACCTACAGCGTGGGAGGCGATTCCGCCATAAACAGGATCGCGGTCATGGTGAGGGACCTCAAGACGACCGGCATGAGCCACAATCGCATCATGGTCGTCGAGGTCTTCGGCAGATATGTAGGGCATACCGCCTTTCGCGGAGGTGTGGGCGCGGAGGCCGATTGCATCCTGATACCGGAAATCCCTGTAGATTTCGACGTGGTCTATGACCATATCAAGGCCACCTACTTTGCCAGGGTCGAAAGGAGCGATGTCAAGGCAGGGACGTACATGATGGTCGTGGCCGAAGGGATCAAGACCGCAGGCGGAGATCTGCTTTACGACGAATCTGCGGGCCCCGACGCCTTCGGGCACAGAAAGCTTGCAGGGGCGGGAAAGTATGTGCGGCAGCAGATAGAGAAGAGGATGAAGGCCGATCCCGAGGTGAAGGAGTTTATGAAGAGGACGGGCATGTACGCCCCCGGCGTGTACGAGGTTCCCGAGGTGCGGGAGATAACGCCGAGCCATCTTGTGCGCTCCGGACAGACCTCGGCCTATGACGTCAATTTCGGCTACAGGGCGGGAGCGGCGGCAGTGCTCCTCCTGCTCGGGGGAAAGACCGGAAACACCGTGGTCGACGTGAGCGGCAAGAAGGTATCCTACATACCGACCTCGGACGCAATAAAGAGGAGAGAGGTCGATGTGAGCGAGATCGCCCTTTTTGAAAGTCTCGGCATCTGCTTCGGCAGAAGAGCGCAGGACTATGAGTTCGAAAGCCTCGAGACAAAGGGAGTGATCGAGAGGCATCTGTAGCTGCATTATTCATAAACTTCAGACACCGAGATCTGTATCAGGCGGGACAGCGGCTCCGGGCGGTTTCAGCCACCCGCTCCGGAAAATAAGGAGGCAAAGACCTCGGAGCGGAGCGAGAATGAGAATCCCGCCCACGAACGATACGGAACGCCCGCGGGATGCCTGCGGGAAATGCACGCTCATCGGGACAATCCCCGCTCCACCAGGTCATTAAAATAGGCAGGATTTTCACAGAACCTGACACCCGCCTCCGGCGTGATCTGCCCCTCGATGCATAACCTCGCCAGGCTCAGCTCGATGGAGGAGAAATCCTCCGTCGACTGCTGGAACAGACTCCTGATCTGGTGGGACTTGCCTTCCCGTATCAGGCTCCGCACGCGATAGGTGTTGGCAAGCTTCTCATAGGCGAGTATCCTTCCCTCTCCCTCCTTCATGGGCACCAGCCTCTGATTGAAGATGAGAAGAAAATTCTCCGCGAACTGGACCCTCAACTGCTGCTGCTGGTGAGCAGGAAAGATATCGATAATCCGTTCGACGGCCGATGTTGCGCTGTTGGAGTGCAGGGTGCTCATCACGAGATGACCCGTGTCCGCCGCCTGGAGGGCGATGGCGAAACTCTCCGGATCCCGCATCTCGCCGATCACGATGACATCAGGGGCCTGCCTGAAGATGTGCCTGAGGCCCTCGTGGAATGAATCCGTGTCGATCCCAACTTCCCTCTGGTTGACGTTGCTGGACTTGTGCTTATGGAGATACTCGACAGGGTCTTCAATGGTGATGATATTGCATTTCCTCCGCGTGTTCACGATGTCCACGAGCGCCGCCAGCGTAGTCGTCTTCCCGTGACCTACCGGTCCGGTCACGAGGATGAGGCCTTGTGTCTTCAGCGCAACATCCGCGATCCACGCGGGCAAGCCGAGTTCACCCATGGTCGGAATGATCTCGATGATATGCCGCGCCGCCAGCGAGATCGAATTTCTTTGTTTGTAAATGTTCAGTCTGAACCGGCCGACATCGGGGAGCGTGTAGGCAAAATCGATCTCCCTGTTCCTCTCGAACTCTTCCCTTTGCTGCGCCGACATCAATTCCCAGGCGCAGGCCTTGATCTGCTGCGGCGTCATCAGAGACGTAGTCAGCCGCCTCACCTCGTTGTCCTTTTTCAGAGACGGAGGCACCCCTGCCGCAAGGAGCAGGTCGGAGGCGTTCTCATCGACGAGCCTTTTGAAGAGCTGTCGTATGTCGGGCATGTCCGCTTCAACGGCGGCACGTTTCCTGATGCTCTGCAACGCCTTCCCAACGACAGGCTCGTCGAGTCTGCAGCCCCTGTCCTCAATCGTTTTTATTGCCGCCGCTATCTGGAGAGATGGAGCGAGCAAGGTATGCACCGGCCTTCCGAGGATGAATTCGAGGTCGCTGATTGCGGCGAGATTGCCCGGGTTCACCATAGCTACGGTAACGTTTTTTTCTCCCGCCGTCAGAGGCAGGACCTCGTATTTCTTCATCTTGCCGAAAGGCAGTAGGGCCAGCACCGAGGGCTCGATTGTGATTTGATACAGATCCACGGTCGGCACATCGAGCTGCGCCCCGAGAAGCCGCAGTAGCGTATCGATGTCAGTATATCCCAGTTCGACGAGGAGCGAACCGAGCCGCCCGCCTGACTGCGCCAGAACTTTCAGGGCGTCTTTCAGCTGATTGATGGTGATAACCCCCTGCTGAACCATCATTTCCCCAAGCCTTTGCCTCCTGCCTTTTCTCGCATCGGTCTCCATAAAAAACCCTCCTTACGCTTTTCTCCTGCAAAATAATAGTAGCAGATTAGGGTATATGCTACAATACATTATATATGCCGACCTTGAACATAGGCTGCAGCGGCTTCCAGTACGATCACTGGAAAGGGCCTTTTTACCCGGAGGACCTGCCAAAGAGGCGCTGGATCGAGTACTACTACTCGCACTTGCCCAGTGTTGAACTTAATGTGACTTTTTACAGGCTCCCGGAGAAGGAGAGTTTCACGAAGTGGTACAGAGAGACGCCCCCGGGTTTCGTCTTTTCCCTCAAGGGCAGCAAGTTCATCACGCACATCAAGAAGCTCAAGGCCTCTGCAGAACCCGTCGATGTCTTTTTTTCGCGGGCACTCGTCCTCAAGGGAAAACTCGGCGCCATACTCTGGCAACTGCCGCCCGGCCTGAAAGCCGACCCGGTGAGACTGGGGGAATTCCTCCAGCTCATAAAACCCTACGGTGCGAGAAACGTGTTCGAGTTCAGGGAAGCCACATGGATCTCGAAAAAGGTGATCTCATTGCTCGAGAGGGAGAATGTCGGTCTCTGCATGGCTGACTGGCCGGAGTTTCTGAACGATCTTCCCGTCACATCGGATTTTGTCTATATCAGGAGACACGGCAGGGGCGGCGGGTATGCCACATCATACAGCACGGAGGAACTGAAGGCGGACGCGACCCGCATACGAAAGTACCTCAGGCAGCGCAAAGATGTCTTTGTGTACTTCAACAACGACGCGCATGGATATGCGCCCCGCAATGCCCTCGAATTACAGGGGATGCTGAAGAAATAGCTGAAAGTCCCGGGATCGAACGGCCGGGGATTGTGTGCCGCGAACCAGCATCGCAGGGACTGGAAAGCCGGGCGGTCGTAAGGCAAGTTCAACGGCTGCCCCCTTATTGAGATCCGCCGAATCCCCGGTCCTTGTGGGGTAAACGATGCTCAACCATCAGATAGCAAAACTCTTCGACGACATGGCCGACCTCCTGGAGATCAAGGGGGAAAATGTCTTCAGGATAAGAGCATACAGGAGGGCCGCCCAGAATATAGACGGCCTGCCGAAGGACGTGGCGCAGATGACCGATGAAGAACTCCTTGCCATACCGGGAATCGGGCAGGACCTCACGGCAAAGATACGGAGCTACCAGGAAACAGGAAAGATCGAGGCATACGAGAAGCTGAAAAATGAGGTGCCGGAGGGTCTGGCAGTCCTCCTTTCCGTTCCCGGCCTCGGTCCCAAAACCGCGAAACTTTTCTACGAAAAACTGAAGATAAAAGATGTTGACGACCTCGAACGCCTCGCAAGGGCGCACAAACTCTCCGAACTGCCGGGTATCAAAGAAAAGACGGAAGAGAACATCCTTAGGGGCATCGCCACGCTCAAAAGGGGAAAGGACAGGCTGCCCCTCGGACGGGTGCTTCCGCAGGCAAACGAGATACTTTCTGAGCTGAGGGAAAAGGCGCCCGTTCAGCAACTCGTTCTTGCGGGGAGTCTCAGGAGGTGGAAAGAGACCGTGCGGGACGTCGATATTCTCGCAACATCGAAAGAGCCGGACAGGGTCATGTCCGTCTTTGTTCATCTTCCCGAGGTGAGGGAGGTCCTGATGCACGGCCCTACGAAATCGAGCGTCGTGATCATCGGCGGGATTCAGGTGGACCTCAGGGTCGTTGAAGGCAAGTCCTTCGGCGCGGCCCTCGCCTATTTTACCGGAAGCAAGTCCCACAATATCAGGTTGAGAGAGATGGCGGTGCGGGCGGGGCTGAAGGTAAACGAGTACGGGGTTTTCAGGGAAAAAGACGATGCGCGGCTGGGAGGTGAAAGAGAGGAAGATGTCTATCGGCTGCTCGGTCTTCCCTATATCGCCCCGGAGTTGCGCGAAGACCGGGGAGAAATCGAGGCCGCAATGGAAGGCAGGCTTCCGAAGCTTCTCGAGCTCGGGGACATGAGAGGAGACCTCCATGTCCATACCAAACAGAGCGACGGAAGCCACACACTGGAGGAACTCGTCGGGGCGGCAAGAGAGAGAGGCTATGAGTATATCGCGATCACCGACCACACGAAAGGCCTCGGGGTCGCGCGCGGGCTGAACGAAGAAAGGCTTCTCGATGAGCTGAGGGAGATACGGGCCTTCAACGCGCGGCTCACGGGCTTCAGGCTGCTGACGGGCGCCGAGGTCAATATCAGGAGCGACTGCACGCTCGATCTGCCGGACGAGGTCCTCAGGCAGCTGGATGTGGTGTTAGCCTCGGTCCATTCGGGGTTCGGACAAAGCAGGGAGCGAATCACGAAAAGGCTGGTTTCGGCAGCAGGAAACCCGTACGTCACGGTAATCGCCCATCCCACAGGCAGACTGATAGGAGAAAGGGATGCCTACGATGTCGATATGGAAAGGGTCTTTGCTGCAGCCCGGAGATCAGGGAAGGCGATAGAGATCAATGCCTATCCCCTGAGGCTCGACATCAACGACACCTATGCAAAGCGCGCGCGGGAGATGGGGATTCCCGTCAGCATCAACACCGATACCCACGTCCTGAACCAGTTCGATTCCATGATCTACGGCGTCTCGATCGGGAGAAGAGGCTGGCTCGAAAAAAGCGATGTGATCAATGCACGGAATACCGGGAATCTGCTAAAATGGTTGAAGAAACTGAGGCCGTAAAGGGGAGAGAAGATGAAAAGCAAGGTATTGATTTATGAGACGGACGACCGGACGTTGCAGACTCTCCGCTCTTTCTTCGGTCCCAGAAAGGATTTCAGCGCCGAGTTCGTAGAGACCCCTGAGTCCCTCAGGGAGAGAGTCTCGCAGGGGAAAGGCGAAGAAACCGTCTGCCTCGTCGCTGCCGATGCCCTCTCGAAGATCAAGCCCTCGAAGTTCGGCTGTCTCCTGCTGCCCCTCATCTCGCGGGCTCCCGGGCTGGGCATCAGAAAAGCCATACGCCACGGCGCAGAGAATTATCTCCTGAGTCCGTTCCACGCAGAAGACCTCGAATACAAGATCACCACGGCCCTGGAAAGAAGGAAAACAATGGAGCGCCTCAGGGACGAAGCGGACGCCCTCCAGGCCATCATCGATCTCACTTACCTGGTGACGTCGACTCTCGACCCCCAGGAGATCTTCTACCTCATCGTCAAGAAGGTTTCGGAGATCATTCCTGTTACGCGCTGTTCGATCATCCGGGTCGATTCAGACAGGAATCGCGCCGATGTCGTGGCCACGTTCGAGAATCCCGAGGTGAAAAGCATACGCCTCGACCTTAGGCGCTACCCGGAAATCAAGAAGGCATTGACATCGAGGAGACCCGTCATCATCAACGACGTCACGACGGACCCCGTCATGAAGAAGGTGAGGAACATCATTTTTCCCCTCGGCATCCGGTCGATCATCGTGATCCCCATCGTCTTCCACGAAGAGGTGATAGGGACCCTTTTTCTCAGGACATCAAGGGCGGGCTACTCCTTCAGTGACCGTGAGATCAAGCTCTGCCACGCCGTCGCCAATGTATCGGCAAACGCGCTGTATAACGCCTTTCTCTTCGAAAAAATCGAAGATGAAAAACTGCGCCTCGAAAAGCTCGCCATCACCGATTACCTGACCGGCGCATACAACATCAGATATTTTTACCACCGCATCCGGGAGGAATTCAGCCGTTCCCAGCGGCACGGCCTCAACCTCAGCTGCCTCATGCTCGACATCGACTTCTTCAAGAAGATCAATGACGAATACGGCCACAGAACCGGGGATGTCGTCCTCAGGGAATTCGCGCAGGTACTGACACGGCATACGAGAAAAAGCGATGTCCTGGCGCGTTACGGCGGAGAGGAATTCATCATGCTCCTGCCGCAGACCTCGGAACGAGGTGCGATAGCCAAGGCCGAGGCGATACGGGCTTATATCGAAAGCTACCGGTTCAACAAGCTGAAGGGAAAGAGACGGCTTACGGTCAGCATCGGTGTCTCCCGCTTCCCCGGCAAACGCATCACGAATACGGGAGACCTTATCACCCTTGCGGACCATGCCCTTTATACGGCAAAAAAGAAAGGGAGAAACCAGGTGGTCGTCTGCAAGCAGTAGAGGCAGGCGGAGAAGATCCCGGCAAAGCGATGAACCCTCTCCTTTGTTTTTTCCTTTCCCCCGTGCGGTAATGGATATCATCACCTCCCACACAAACGCGGACTTCGACGCCTTCGCCTCGATGGTGGCGGCGAGCAAGCTTTACCCCGGGGCGCGGATCATCTTCCCGGGCTCGCAAGAGAAGAAGGTAAGGGATTTCATCGCTGCCTTTCAGCCGGTCGAAATACACCGTTTAAAGGACGTCGATTTCTCGGAGATCGGAAGACTCATCGTTGTGGATACCCGGTCGTCCGAAAGAATCGGGCCCTTTGGCGCCCTGGCTGGGAAGCGCGGGGGACCTGCGGTCCATGTATATGACCACCACCCGAAGACGCCGCAGGACATTCACGGCGTCCTGGAAGTGATTGAAGATGTCGGAGCTACGGCGACCATTTTCGTAGAACAGCTGAAGGCGAAGAAGATCCCGATAACGCCGATGGAGGCGACGATCCTCTGTCTGGGGATATACGAAGAGACGGGTTCTCTGCTCTTCCCGTCCACTACGGAGCGGGACATACTGGCGGTGGCGACCCTCGTCAAAAGAGGGGCAAGCCTCAAGATTGTCTCGGCCTTCATGAGGACCGAACTGAGCAAGGAGGAGTTCGACCTCCTGAACGAACTCCTGAGGACGGCGACGGATATCGATATGGACGGCCTGAGGATAAAGATCGTAAAGGCCTCGAGGGAAGACTACGTCGGGGACGCGGCGCACCTGGCCCATAGGATTATGGATATGGAGGACATTGACGGTCTCGTGCTCCTTCTCGGAATGCAGGGCAAGATAGTGCTGGTCGGCAGGAGCCGTGCCCCCGAGTTTGACGTGTCCGAGGTGATGAAAGACTTCGGAGGCGGCGGACATCCCAGCGCGGCGTCGGCAATCGCAAGAGAGGTCCCGCTCGAAGTGGCCGAGGAAAGAGTGAAAGGACTCCTGGAATCTTCGCTCAAACACGGAAAGGTTGCGGGCGATGTGATGACCTCGCCGGTGATCACCGTATCGTGGGACGCTACGGTAAAGACTGCGGAAGCGATGATGACGAGGTACGGCGTGAACGTGCTTCCCGTGGTCAGGAAAGGGGCTTACAGGGGCATCATTTCCCGGGAGATCGTCGAAAAGGCGATCTTCCACGGCTTCGGCCGGAGCGGCGTCGGAGATTTTTCGACTACTGATGCACAGACGGTCGGCAACAACACTCCCGTAAGGGAGGTCGAGCGCCTGATGATAGAGCACAACCAGCGGTTCGCGCCGGTGCTGAAAGACGGCGCGCTCATCGGCGCCATCACAAGGACGGACATCTTGCGGGTGCTGTACGAAGACATGCTGAAGCGAAGGCGGCTGCTTTCGCCGACCGGGGAGAAACCTTCGGTCGGCAGGAACCTGGCGGTTTGGCTCAGGGAAAAACTCCCCCCCTCCGTTGCGCAGTTGCTGAAAGTTGCAGGAGAGGTGGCGGATGCACTGGGGTTTAAAGCCTACCTCGTGGGCGGGTCGGTGAGGGACCTTCTCCGCGGAGAGGAGAACCTCGACATCGATATCGTCATTGAGGGAGACGGCATTCTGTTTGCGAGAGAATTCGGCGGGAAACTCGCCGCGAAGGTCAGGGTGCACGAGAGGTTCGGGACCGCGCAGATTATCATGGAAGGTCTGAAACTCGATGTAGCGACGGCAAGGACCGAGTACTACACGTCCCCCGCCGCCCTCCCCACGGTCGAGACCTCCTCCGTCAAGAGGGATTTGTACCGGCGGGACTTTACGATCAACACGCTCGCGGTCGCGCTCAATCCGAGGGAGTTCGGTCTGCTGATCGACTTCTTCGGCGGCCAAAGGGACTTAAGGGAAAAAACGATCCGTGTGCTTCATAACCTGAGCTTCATCGAAGACCCGACAAGGGCCTTCAGGGCCGTGCGGTTTTCGGAGCGCTTCGGATTCAAACTGAGCAGGCACACGGAGAATCTGATCAAGTCCGCACTCAGGATGAACCTCTTCGCCATGCTGTCGGGGTCGCGGTTGTACGAGGAACTCCTGCTCGCCTTCAGCGAGACGGAACCCGTAAAAACGATCCGGAGGCTTTCCGAATACGGGCTGCTGAAAGTGATTCATCCGAACCTGACCTTCGACGAGAAGATGGAATCGATCCTTCAGTCGATCCATGACACCCTCTCATGGTTCGCTCTCCTCTTTCTCGGGGAGAAGCCCGATAAGGGGGCCCTGTACCTGATGGCGCTGCTTTCAGTCCTGACCGACGCCGACAGGGAGACCTCCTTTATCCGGCTTGCGGCTACGACAAAGATACGGGAAAAGATCAGTAAGGGCGTGGCAAAGGCCGGGCAACTGGTGAAGACCCTGCCCCTCGGGGATCCCGCAAGAATTTACAAGGCGATGCAGGCGCTCGATCTCGAGACCCTGCTCTTTGCGATGGCCGTCGCCGACGACGAGGATAAGAAAAAGGAGATATCACGGTATCTCATAGAACTGAGAAAAGTAAAACCCGCGCTGACCGGCGCGGACCTCAAGGACCTCGGCATCGCGCCAGGGCCCCTGTATTCCGCAATCCTCGATTCCCTCCTCGAAGAAAGGCTGCGGGGAAACCTGAAAAGCAAAGAAGATGAGATCTCCTTTGTCAGGAAGCGATTCGGGCCTGTTCCGAAAAAATAACCTTCCCGTTGCGCAATCGGCGACAGAAGAAGGGAGAGCGGCCCGAAAGCCTTCCCTTCAATACAACAACTGGGAATAGGCCCCTTTGTAATCTCCCCCGGAAACCTCTATACTTTTAGTAAATACCGGACGAAGGAGGGTTCTATGGCGCGTGTATACTTGCTTGTAAACGTACTGCCGGGTAAGGATGTTTTTATCAGGGACACCCTCAGAGGGATAAAGGGAGTGGTGAGCGCCGACGTCGTCACCGGACATTACGACATCGCCGCGGTCATCGAAGGGAAAGACTCGAAAGATATCTTCGACAAGATTTTCGAGAAGATAAGAAAGATCAAGGGAATAAACCGCACCGAGACCTTTGTCGCGGTGGAATAAAAGGCGCGTTTTTCACCCGGGGGAGGCGTCCGGCCCGCGTTTCCGGCGCCTTCCGGCCCGCCGTTGTGCGGAACGGGGGTCCGGCGACGCACAGACGCCGTTCTTCCCCGATTCCTTCGCACTGTACATTGCATTGTCAGCCGCCTTGATAAGGCGCTCGGCGTTCAGCCTCACGCTGCACCCTTTTGCCCCGTTCCGGTTCAGCGAGGCAACCCCCACGCTGCAGGTCACGACTCCCCTGATATTGAGGGGAAGAGAATCGCCGGATACCGCCTTCCGGAGGAACGTCCTCGACGCGACAGCTTCCCGGACGCCTTCGGCATAGGGCATCGAATCCTCGAGCCCTTTCCCGCGAAGCGCGACCACATACTCGTCCCCTCCGTACCGTGCCATGACCGCGTCGGCGCCGCGAAAAATCTTCCTCAGCAGGTCCCCCACCTCCCTGAGTACCGCGCTTCCCGCCAAATGTCCATAGCGGTCGTTTACTTCCTTGAAATGGTCGAGGTCGAAGAAGATAAGCGACACGTCGCCTCCTTCCCTGATCACCCTGCCGATCTCGACTTCGAGGGACCGGAAGAAGAACCTCTCATTGTACAATCCGGTCAGATTGTCGCGCCTCGCCTCTTCTTCGACATCCCGGCCGATCAGCACGTTCTTGATCAGCGTTGCCGTGTACCCTGCGAATATCCTCAGAAGCTCCAGGTCTTCCCTGTCGTACCGGAGACCGCTCTTTTTGTTGACCAGTTCAATCACCCCGATCACGGCCCCGTCGATGTCAATGGGAGAACATATGATGGATTTCGTCCTGAAACCTATTGCCTCATCTATCTTCGGGTAGAACCTCCTGTCCTGCAGGACGTCCTTGCTGATATGCGGCGTGCTGCTCTTGTACGATGTCCCGGCAATCCCCAGGTAGTCGGCGATGGATGTGCCGACCAGAGACGCTGCCCCCCTGCCGAAACAGGCGGCAAAACAGAGCCTCCCTCTTTTTCCGGAGCGCATCTTGAGAGCGGGGTCGTCAAGAAGGATCGAACCGGATTCGGACGGAACAAGCCTGTTCGCCCAGTTCAGAATCTCCCTGAGAACCACGCCGAGGTCGACCACCTGTAAACTTCTTCCGCGCTTCTTGTGACGGGCAAGGAGCTTTGCGAGGAGACCCGGTTCGGCCAGAGAGATTTTCATGCAAATAGAATACAGGAATCCGGAGCGGGAATCCAGAGGCAACGGAACATCATTACGGTCCTTCGTCTGCAGTCACACACGGGCCGGAGGGGGACCCGCGCGAGATACCAATAAAATGCCTGTACTCCTTTTTGCCGATCCTGTGAGCGCCTTCGGCAAGATTCATACGGATCGATGAGGAAGCGCGCCTCATCTGGGGCGTAAGCCCAAACCTCTCACTCTCAGGGAATCTTGCCGTTGTCCGGTACACTCTCAGCGTTAAATCATGTGCAAGCTTAAAAACATCTAAGTCCTCAATCTTCAAATCCCCTCCTTCAACGGTCACGAATCACGGACACAGTTCACGGTCTTCCCGTCCTTTATTCATCAAGGTTTCTCTTCTCAGGGAAGGACGCCGGGCAGAGCGATGCCGCCTTCGGGAAGTCTCATCCGGTCTCAATCCTTTATTCATCAAGGTTTCTCTTCTCAGGGCGGGCGTTTTTCTGCCATTATTCTCAATAGGTTGGCCCCTGCTTTTCTGTAACCGTCACTTATCAACATTTCATTTTCCCTGTCTTCCTCTTTCCTTCAGTTGTCAAAGAGCGAAAAGACCGTCTAACGTGTTCGTGCTCCGTGCTCGTTAATTATAACGAATTATGAAGCTTCGTAAGCATCATAAGGAGGCGATCATAGGCCCCCGAGTACTCGTTGAAAATATCCGCCGTAATGTAGCCCAAGTCCTTCGAGAGCAACAACTGGTATTTTACTTCTCCGCAAGAGCCCCTCGATATGCTCACGAAATGTTTGTACTCGTTGCGCCCGGCCCGGTATCCGCCCTCCATCAGGTTCATGCATACTGATGATGTCGCACGCCTCATCTGCGGTGTCAGCCCGTACTTTTCTCCGTCAGGATAATCGGCAGTAATCTTATAAATCTTCAGGACCATCTCATGCGCCAACCTGAAGACATCCATATCTTCAATTCGCATTGCAGCCTCCCTTTAAGAAATGTATCGCGCCTCTCCAGCTTACCTCCCCCACGAACACGTTAAACGAACACGAATCACTGCCTCTCCCATCCTTTATTCATCAAGGTTTCTCTTCTCAGGAAGGCAAAGACGGTCCGGATATCCGTCCTCTGCTTATAGTCTCAATCCTTTATTCATCAAGGTTTCTCTTCTCAGAGAAACTTGGCATCACCGTCGAGGAGACCGGCGATCAGGTCGTGGTCTCAATCCTTTATTCATCAAGGTTTCTCTTCTCAGAGAAAAAGATGATCATGAAGAAGCGCGGGCGGGAATTCAGGTCTCAATCCTTTATTCATCAAGGTTTCTCTTCTCAGAAAGCGTAACGGGGGGGGCCGCCAACGCAAATTATCTGCGCTCGTTGTCTCAATCCTTTATTCATCAAGGTTTCTCTTCTCAGATACCTCGTGATGACAGCAACGGGGGGAGAGTATTTGCAGGCGTCTCAATCCTTTATTCATCAAGGTTTCTCTTCTCAGCGTTTTCAATATCACCATTGAATGCTGTTGCTATTTCTTCCGGTCTCAATCCTTTATTCATCAAGGTTTCTCTTCTCAGGAGATATGGAGGGTGGGAATCCTTCGCAATTTTCAATGCGTCTCAATCCTTTATTCATCAAGGTTTCTCTTCTCAGTGAAGCAACTTGGTGCCCGGCAAACGTCGATTATCGATGTCTCAATCCTTTATTCATCAAGGTTTCTCTTCTCAGATAGCAGAGGGCCAGAGGACCTCCGTTCCCGTCAGCATCTCCTCCCTGTTCGCGTCTCAATCCTTTATTCATCAAGGTTTCTCTTCTCAGAGCGGGCGTTTTTCTGCCATTATTCTCAATAGGTTAGCCCCTGCTTTTCTGTAACCGTCACTTATCAACATTTCATTTTCCCTGTCTTCCTCTTTCCTTCAGTTGTCAAAGACCGGATTATGTAATAGTTACCGCTGCTTCCCTTAGGCGCTGTAACCTATGAGTATTTTTGCCCCGATCCAAATCTCCGTTAAACTCCTCATATAATAAAGACATTTTCATCTTTTGTCACTTCTCCCCTGCCGAGCACGGTCACCACCTTCTCGCACTTTGCGCACAGGGCATAGATGCGCACGCTGTCTTCATCCGAGATTATCTTCCTGAGCTTCGCCGTCATCTTTTCGAGAAGCTTATCGTCTATTATGCATTCGAAAACGCTGTACTGCACCCTTGCTCCGTAGTTGAGCATGGCCTTCGACACCCTGTTTCTCTTTCGGTCGTTCGGAATATCGTATGAAACGATGTAGAACATCCCTAGCTTTCCGGCATGAACGGGGTATACGCGGCGGCGCCCCTGATATGACCCGCCAGCTTCTCCGCCTGTATCCTGAAGCATTTCCTCAACGTGGTGTTCTCCGCTGTTTCCGAATGTTTGAACTCGCGGTTCAGATACTTTTCATATTCTACAAAATACTTCTTCATCGCGTCTCTTTTCAGATACATGGCACCATCCTTCGGGTTCGGATAAAAGTCATCCCTGCCCACCATCCGGTTGTTCACAAGGTAGAGGGTGAAACGGTCGATCGAGGCCCTGAATTCTTCCTGTATGTCGGTCGCCAGGGAGGCCCTTCCGTATTCCACTTCGTGAAAATAACCGAGATAGGGGTCAAAACCGAGGCCGTCAAGAAGAGAGGAGATCTCATTGAAGAGCAGCGTATACCCGAAAGAGAGCAAGGCATTCACCGGGTCGGTCGAAGGGTGCTTTTTCCTTCCCTCGAACACGAAATCTGCAAGGATCATCTTTGCGAAGCCGCTGAAGTAGGTCTTCGCCGTGATTCCTTCTATGCCCATGAGGGCGCTTGTGTCGCGTGCGTCATTCAAGCCTTTCATCGTAGTTTCGATCCTGGCGACCGTTTCAGCAAGATTCCTCTCGGGATGGTTATACGAAAAAGCGGACATCAGGCTGAGGCAGTTGGCGATCTTGCCCTGAACAATCGTCTTCGAAAGACCCAGCTTGAACGCCTCGTCATGATATCTCTCGAACTGCTTCACTCTCAGCTCTATATTCTTCGTGAAGGGTGAGGTAATTTGTCCGACAAGCCTGCCGGTCCTCGTGAGCAATGCCATCTCAATGCCGTGTTCGAACAGCTCATGGACCGCCTGTGTGGTAAAATGGACATTCCCGAATATCAGGACCGCATCCACCTTGCTGCAAGGGACATCGAGGAGCACCTCGCCCTCTTTCCGCACAATGAGCCTGTCTCCTGTCTTGCTCAGGACCGAACCCTGCTCTGTGAGATAGAGATTCGCCATATTAGCCCCTACAAAGGCAAAAGTCTGACCCGATGTCTGGTGTCTTCCACGATAATGATCGAGCCTCTCAGGAGCGCCGGGGAGGATTCCTTTAACACCTGGGCGAGCCTTTCATTGACATTGCCAGGCGTCTCATTTTCGAGTCTGAAGATTATGACGCTCGGATGACGCTCACGCGATGCAGCCATAATGTCGCCGAAGTCGAGATCACAGGTCAAGATGGCGCTTCCTTCCCCGCTTGCCCTCCTGACGATTTCGGCGTCCGAAGCGCGCTGCATCCCGACATCCCTCAAATGAATGGCGTCATGTCCCTGTTCCCGCAGCCATTGAACGGTTGAAAGAGAAATTCCCATATCTGCGATGAATCGCATGGCGATCAATGAAGCGCGGGATGCAGCTCTTCTTTAGCAAGCCAAGATGCATACTGCAACGCCTCCTTGACATCATCAGGTTCGAGGTCAGGGTATTCTTTGATTATCTCATCGGTTGTCATCCCGTTTGCGACAAGATTGACCACCAGAGAGACCGGTATTCTCATCCCCCTGATGCACGCCTGCCCGCCCATAATCTCTTTATCAAAAGTTATCCTTTCGAATCTTCCCATCGCTCACCTCCCTAGGAATCACTCTCTAAACATATACCAGTTTAGCACGATAACGACCCCATCCGATATCCGGCGACCAGCCGCAGTGAAATAGAAGGTGGAAAGTTGAAAAAACTTCGAGTACTTTCCTTGCAAGTTCGTGAGCCTTTTGCCGGACGATCAAATCCCGATAACTCTTTATCTTCTCACTCATGACTGGTCACTCCTGACTTATGACTTTTCATTTACCATCCCCTCTTTTTCTTGAGATAATAAGCGTCGAGGTTCAAAGGCGGAGGATAGTAGAGCACCTTCCTCTCCTTCTTCGGCCTGTCGAAGGGCACGAAGATCATGCTCCGCAGGAACGTTACCCCAAGGTACTTGAAACCGCAACCTTCATCCAGCCCATGGGATAGATTCCTTCCGCAAGGTTTCGCGACGTACCCCAAACGGTCTTGTTTCCCGGTGGCTTCGGATTGCGGTAGTTATCAAGGGTGACGCTTTCAACGCCGGAGAAACGGCCGAGTCTCAGGAGAAAAGAGTCATTGGCCAGTGATGTACTTAAGAGCTTCTCGGATATCTTTTCCGACGGCCCTCCCACGTAAAACTTGTGATGCTCCATTTCCATTTTATTTCTGTAGAAACTGAAGCAAGCTTTAATCATGTCATCCATAGAAAAGCGCCTGCTCAAAAAGCCGGTATTGAACAGGTCGTCATCGAGCGAAATCTCTGTCTCAAAAACGACTGACCTTCCTGTCAGCGTCGAATGAGCGACCTCGCAGATCATCGGAATTTGTGATGCACCCCGCTTTTTTGAAACATTCTTCACTTCCCTGACGACGGTCTCTTCCGGCTGGAGCGCCTTGTCTCGGATCTTCAAGCCCCTGAACGGGTCGTCCTTCGGGTCCCTGGAGCGGAGCACCTGGGCTTCGAACTGATATTCCTCCCTTGCATCCCTTGGCGATTTTAAGCCGGATTTCTTTGCGACTTCACTGATAACCGCCGTCCTGAGCGCCCCCTTCAGGGAACTTCCCGGCACAAAGGAGACCGTTCCGCCTTCTGTCCTGATAAACGGCGAAATGAGAAGCTGGTGGCGGATATCATCAAGCTTGGTCTTATACAGCGCCTCGACTTGAGGAGAGACATCGACAGCGTACAGGGCGTCCTTTTCCGGATTGAAGTTCAGGGCCACATAATTTCTGATCTCAACGAGATTGCCCTTATCTATCAGCTCCTCGAACGCGGTCCTTTTGACGTCTTTCAACGAGACGGCAAAGCGCTCGAAGGATATTCCATACAACTTACCCCCATTTATAACGTAATCCATAGCATCTATTGACTCGCCGGAGCCGATATGCAGCGGCGACAAAATCTCGCATTTAAGTTTATATCTACTCATGCAACACCCTCTAATCTCACGCCCAAGGGAAAGGCATAGGCGTAGTGCCTGATTTTTTCTTCTTGATGAACTTTATCGAGCAACGAGCCGTATGTCCTGTCGGGCGAAAATGCGTTATCCCTGAAAAGCGAGCCGGCCGATAACATCAGGAGAGGCTTCTTAAACGGGTTGCCGCTTACCTCCGGGGAACTCTTCGCGTAGGAGCCGCCCAGTTTTCCGTATTTGTGAACAAAGGCCGTAATAGCCATCCACGGGATCGCCTGCCTTCGGGACAAAAGAAGAGAGCGTCATAAAGGCATTAGGATTTGCAGCCTCTGTCAGTTCAATTTTCTCCTTCACCGTGATGTCGAAAGCCCCCTTGCCGGTCGATTTGTCTTTGCCGAACCCGCCGCGCCCGATAAAGTCAAAAATTCGTTCAATATCTCTCTTATCAAAGTACCACGTCCGCATATAAATATTGAACGTCGAAGCATCTCCATCGAAAAAGGTCTCTTCCTGGGAATAGAGACCCGTCTCAACGCGATTACTCAGCCGATTGACGCTATTGTGCTCGATCATCTCAGCGGTAGTCATCTTTCTGAAGCTCATAATCTCCTCGTACCGTTCGTTAATCGCATCGAAAAGACAGGCCGGGGTCAACACGTCTTGCTGCAGTTGGCGAAAGGTTTCCTCCGGTATGATATCGAGGCCCTTTATGGTCTTGATCCTGAAAGAGCTTTCAATCCTGTTAATCTTGAAGCGGCTGTCAAGGAAGTCCTGCGTTACAGGGGGCAGTATCGGCTTTGGAAGGTAGCCCTTTGGAAAGCCGTTGCTCACAAGCAATGGTGGATTCTTACCCTCGTCCTTATCGTAGAGAGAGAGAAACTCAGTCAGTTTGTCCCCGCCCCACGGAAGATATCTTATCGCCCAGCAGATATGACCGAAGATAGTATCCGACTGTAAAGGCGTAGCGAGCGTCGATTTAAGCCCTATCTCGATCGTATAGTCCTTATGATTCGACATGTTCCGCTTCCACTCGGTCGGTCGGAAAATCGGCGACAGTCACATCCTTCAGGTCCTTGTATGCTCCATCGACCTCGATCTTAAAGCTTACCTGCCCGCATCCCCTGCTACCCGCGCCGCCAAGGGCATCTCTTTCAATGAGTTTAAGCCCTTCGATGACATGCTTAAAAAAGCCTTCATCCTGGTTTGCCCCTGAGGAGTTTTCAAAAACCCTGTAACTCATCTCGAAGCTGAACTCCGTGCCCGCGATCACGCGCTCGAAATTTCGGGGGTTCGCCCTTGCCGTTATGCGATTGATGGAGTTTTCATATTTGTCCTCGGTGATATCGAGAACTGTCCAGGCGATATTTTTGTCGCGTTGACTTTGCTTATACTCCTTTGAAATAAATGCATCGCGCACGATCAGCCTCGTTGGACCAAGATCAGCTTCATCGGCTGACGTTCCAAAAATCACACAAATGGGACAAGTCTTATCTTTGCACTTATGCACCTCACCGTAATTCTTGCCGCTTTCCATGTTTATCTTGCCCATGTTCCACTCAAGCAGAGAACGCATCTTTCCTTTCAAGGAAGAGCCGGGGATATAGGGTTCCTTAGTAAGTGGCTGCTTTATGGCCGGATTGTCCTTGCCGCCGATTTCAATGATTGTTGTGCTGCCGCCTATATGCAAGCCTGTGACCACTGTGATGACACCTTTGATATTCTTATACCCTGCGAGTCTCATTTTATCGCCCTCCTTGTCCGTAAAAGAATCCGACCACAGCCTCGAAACATAAGGCGAAAGCCTGAAAATCCCTTGCATCTTCGATGTTGTCGACCATTTCTTCGATGTATTTTCTAAATTCCTCCGGCACTTTTCTGTCAATGCCGTTTATTGGACAGGCATAGGCGACCTTTGCTTTCATCATCTTAATCAGGGGCCTGATTTGCTGGAATTCCTCCTGGTCTTTGAGGTTTTTGACCCGCTCTTCAAGAGTCTTTGCCTCCCCGTGAAACTTCCTCAACTGAGCTGAGGTTAGTCTGATATTGCGTTGCCACCGCTCTTTAGGAAATTTTGGATTAATAAAGCTTTCAGCCCATACCCTCGCTTTGTCAGTGAGAAGCTCTTCTCTAAGGACCTTCTTTGCGTCATCCTGATAAAAATAGTTCTCCATCTATTTGATTTCTCCTTTCTTTAGGGCTTTAAGCCGTTCTATCCTAATATTGCTATCGACGATGCGCTTCGGTATTACATAGACGTAATCAAAAAATATTTTCAGATAATCAATGCACTCTATAGCATCCCCTTCTTCAATAATTGACGAGCCGCCATTTATTTCGTCCGGGTCAGCTTTTTCCCCATGTGCCGCGAGATTTCCAAAACCTCTTATTCGATCCGCCAACTCAAACAATGGGTCATTGATTACACCCGCGTCTTTTAACTTTGTCAACTTAATGTTGAGACCACCTCCTGAGGATATTCCTCGATCTATTGCACTCATCTCAAGCGCCCTTCTGCAGGTCATAACAGACTGCAAATACAAATCATTCTGATAACATTTCTCGGCATCATAAAATGTATTCCTTATATTCTCAGGAATAGCAGTATCAAATTTGAACCTCCGCCCAAGAAGTTCTCTTTTGCTGACATAGCTCTTACAGACAGATAGCAATACTTCAAATACGTGTGCGATATTCTCTGCTTTGTACGGGGGAAGCACAACAAGGTTCCCATTACCATCCCTATATTCAAAAGCTACGCACCAATTAGCAGTGTCCCTTGTAGCAGCAAGCGGGACGAGATGTTTAGATACCTTGGGGTCATAGTAACAGCTCACAAATGTTTGCCCACTTGCGAATTGATCGAGGTATGTTCTAACATGCCCTTTTTCGACAAGTGCATAGGTACTGTCGCCCTTTTCGGAAAAAATTTTACTTGGTTCCGGAATAATCTTACTCAGAAAATCATAGCATTCAATTGAGTCCGAGATCTCAAAAACATCTGAACCGCATACAAGAACAAGGGTTTGCCTATTCTCATTTAGAAAATGATCAGCGCTCATTTTCGTATAAAGATCAAAAAGCGATCTCAATTTATCTTCCTCACGTCTTATGTTTTCCTCAAAGGTCATGTCTATAAGAAGGCAATGCGCTCCAGTCAGAGAACGCCTATATACATCTTTCCAGGATAAACATTTCAGCTCAGGTGACGCCTTTGCCTCAATCTTGCAGAAATTGTCTGAAATAACAAGAATCGACATATTATCCCCTCCTATTTCTATACAACACCCAATAAATTGGCACTTTTAAGTTGTACATCAAACTTTGCTCATTTATGTTTTCATTGATAAGCCCCTGAAAAATGTTATACGCTTCTATTACCTTGAACTGCATGTTTTCGGTATCTTTTTTGAAAATATTTCTTCCCAAGTCATAATTAAGTAATGAAACGTACTTGAGCCCTTCGATTCTGCCTTCATCGACGAAAAGCTTTGACAAACGGTGGTAACTAAGTAATCTATTCACAAACGCCGAATTAATTCTTGAGTTGTCGTCTACCATTTTGTCATTCACAAAGAGGAAAAAATTGATGAGTTTAGTCAGTAAATTCCACCTGATAGTTGTCCCGAAGAAACTTAGCCGATCTTTCTTCAGCTTGGAGACCTTTAGCAACTCATCCGCCTTCCTGATCCCCCACGAAATAGGCTGTTTTGGCTTAATAAAAGACAGGCCAGCAGACAAAGTAATATCGTCATTATTACAGGTGTACTTCCTGAACTGTTGATTAAGATAGATGGAAAAGAGGATCACGGTTTCCCATGGCCCGAACAAAATAAGGTCGTCACCGCCGGAATAGACGGTGTAGATATTCTTAAAATCAATCTGAGCGCTTTCCAAGTATTTAATGAACCTTTCCTTGTCTATTCCTTCTATACCCGAAAGTTCTTCAACCAGCTTATCCCTACGACCATCAGACATTACCTCCTTCATCCAGCCGGAGAAAAACAGTTCGAGCATCCTGCTTAATGTTAGAAAACGCGAAACTGTTTTTCGGTCGCTTGCCGGCAGACCTTCTTCAGCCGCGGAACGAATCTCAAACCCTTTGTTAAAAATCAGGCCAAGGTTATCGACATCGGCCTTAAGGACGCCGAGAAGGTCACTTCCATACTTTACCGCGTCTCTTTCCCATCGAGATAGTTCAGCAATTCTCTCGAAGGTTTCGACTCTGTCATTCTTATCAAGCAACACGTAATTGGCATAATACTTCTCAAGTGGCACCTGTCTGGTAATAGCTACCGAGGCTTGACTGTTTGCGTGGCCGACATTGTATACCAAATAGTAATCTTGGTTATAGACGTGTCCTTCCAGTAATTCAACATAATAGCTTTCTTTGCTTTCATCGCCGTCTCGCCTGTCATGGAAAAGGACTATTTTTCTGCCCCGTTCTTCTTCGTCAGGAGTAACAGGGCCTTTGGCGAAAGCGATATAGTTGCATTTGGGTATTTTCTGACCAAGGAATATTTTGTCCCTAAAGCACAAAAAACAGCTCTTTACCACACGCCCTTCGTCGTCTTTATCTTCCTCGTGGGTGGAAGGGCCTTTGCCGCATACTGGGCAATCCTCATTTCCTTTGTAGGATTCATACAATTTTGTAGCCCTGAACCCTTCATTATTCCAACACCCATCTCTATAAAGAACATGCCGAGACTTGCAAACCTTTTCACTTTCAAGTGCGTGGAACATAACCGCAGCCGTCTTGAAAAATTGTTTTATGCCGAGTCCTGCTCTAAATCTATTTATTGGTATCCACGACATCAAGAAAGCAAATTGGGCGAAATAGGTTTCATGGATTTCCTTTTCTATTTGTGACTTTGCGTCTGCAATCGCTCTCTCGGTTCCATCAATATTCGGGGCGAGTATCAAGAATTTCCCGCCGGCGGAGAAAACGTTGCATACCAAGGGAAGCTTTAACACATGGAGTATTTTATGGATAGCCGCTTCGGTAAACAAGTATATAAAGAAGGAGCGTGCCCTGAGCCTTTTCGATGCGCCACCTGAGCCTCTGTTTGTAATATCGAAGATGTAATTCTGAATCCCTGAGAAATCACCTCCGATAAGTACAAACTCGTTTTGACTGTCAAGATTATTCCCGCTATCCAAAGCCGCAAGGTGACGTTTATAAAGACACGCCGCAATCGCCGCAGTAGATCTGAGATGATCGAAAAGAGAAATGTCGGAGATATCATGCTTGTACCTTGTATCGCTGGGAACGGACCACATGAACTCATGGAGGATGTTAAGCCAGGTGTTTAAAACATCATCAAAAGATCCGAAAAGTGAAAAATCCTTTCTACAGGCTATGTTTTGCTCAAACTGATCAATGAAATCATTGATATCGGAATCCTCCAAAGTGGCTATCTGCTCGGGGAACGCGGTCATCGGCTTAAAAGGGTTCAGCCGATATCGTCCGCCAAGTCGCCGTGTATTACAAAGGGCAGCATAAGAAAATACTGACTCAAGCGGCAATGTCCTTTCCCTGTCAAGCTTGCCTATTTCTCTTTCGGAACATGAATAGCTATCTGCTATCCTGACAATTCTTATCATTTTCCAGACGCGCTTTTTATAATCATCCGCACTGCCTTGTAAGTAAGGCTCACTTAATACGGCCGATCTGGTGATGTCTTTATCATGGCAGGCAATTAAAATCTTGACCAGTTCAATGTCATACAGAGGGTCATTTATTAACTTATGTTTAAAATACTCAATGAATTTGGCTGACGCCTTTTCATGCTTGAAGTTGTATCGCGGATTCTTATTACCGCGGTGCAATAACTTCCCCACATCATGCAACAACGCGGCTAAAATTACCGTTTGATATTCTCTTTCATCAAAATCACTCATCTATTCCTCCACCTTTCACCCTATACTTCCCCAATCCAAACCCCATCCCTTTCCCCACATGCAGAACCTCTCCTCCCCAACACTCAACATTCAAAATTCAACATTCAATACTCAAAATTCAAGACTCAAAATTCAAGACTCCTGCTTTTTATTCGTTGCGTTGAATTGCCGGGTAAACTCTTCGACCTCGTCTTTCATGCTTTTATATTTCGTATTGAACTTCTCGCCCTTCAGCCGGGAACCCTTGAGATAATCAATAAAACCGCTGATCTGACCGGAAACATCACGACTCAATGCCGCTGCGCTCCGAAACTCTCCTTCCGAGATATATCCCTGATCCCGGGCAATGTAGAGTTGCGTTCTCACTTCGCCTGCGGAACCTTTCGAGATGTAGAGGAACTGGATGAACTCGGCATTCGAGCCCCTTTCGAACCCCTCTGCGATGTTCGACATGACCGAGGCGGATGCGCGCCTTATCTGATCGACAAGGGAAAAATCTCTTGAGAAGGCTTCGTTCCGCGTCAACCCATACACAGATATCACCAACTCCCTCGCCCTTTGCCAGACCGGAAGCTCTTCGAAGGTCTTCGGCATATTCCTCCTTAATAAAAGAAATTCAAAATTCAAGATTCAAAATTCAAAACTTAAGAAAAAGACCCAAAGTCCATCCAACATTCAATACCCAAAAAACAAATTCAAGATTCAAAATGCACAATTCAAAACTTAAACGTCAAAAGACAAATCGAAAATCAAACATTCAAAAGTCACGGCCCAAAATACAAAAGAAGAACTCAAGATTCAAGATTCAAGATTCAAAATTCAAAACTTCAAAATTCAAAACCCAAAGAACAAACTCAAACTTCAAGACTTATAACCCGAACCTCAAAATTCAAGATTCAAACTTCAAAACAAACTCACAATTCATAATCAGAACTGTGCCGGTGCGGCTCTATTCTTGAATATTGAATTTTGAATCTTGAATTTTATATCTTCCCAACCCGAACCCCGTCCCTTTTCCGACATGCAAAGCCTCGCCTGCGTTGAGGAGGGACATAAAAGGTCCGATGTTTCCTTCAAAGGTTATCTCCCCGACAACCCCCCCCATATTCACCCTCGTCTCCTGCCGGGCGGAATATCTCTCCCAGTCGTACCATCGCAGATTTCTCTTCTTCACCTTCACTTCTTTCGCCTTTTCGATCATGCCCTTGAAATCCCATCCCGACGGATCGCCGTTGCAATGAAAGTAGTAGAGAAGCGAAAGCCGCCTCAGCAAATTTCTTACAAGGACATGGAATTCGAGGTCGAGGGTGAGATCGCCGTCATAGAGGATTCGCGTGGGTGTGAGAAAGTGAATAGTCAGGACTGACGAGTAAAGAGTCGTTGAACCCTCTCCCCCTAACCCCCTCCCGCCAGGGGCGGGGGGACTCATTGGGAGAGATAGGGTAGATGTGGGAAATGATCCAAGGGTCTTTGTTCTTGAATCATAAATCTTTTCCCCCTCGCAACTGACATCTCGCAACTCGAACTTGCCCTTCCCCTTCCCGAGCCCGATCTTTCCGAGTTCATCGAAGGTATAGATGAAATAAGGCAGATAATCGACGGCCCTGCCGATTAGGGTAAGTCCGAACGTGATTTCGCTGCCCGGACTATAGCCTCTTCGCTTTTCCGGGGGCGGCTCGATGATAAAGGGATGAGGCGCTGCCTTGTACTTCCGCATCATTTTCGTGTCTGAAGGCGGCGGTGTCTCGAAGACGTAGGAATAGACGCATTTCTCTTTCAGGATGCAGTCGTCACACTCGTTTTTCCTGAGGGCGCAGACGACGCGTCTGAAGGCGTTCCCGAACCCGCCCCTGAGCGTGGACCCCTTATAAGAAGGCAGGAGCAGTATCTCCTTCGCCGCGATCCGAAAGAGAAAGGATTGACAATCGATCTTCAAGGCCCCTCCAGAGAATCGATTTAAACCCGCGCATCACTATAACAATTCAGGTGGGTTTTGTCCAGGGCCTGGTTTATGAGAGAGAAGAACCTCGACAGAGTAACGACCGAATCATCCGGGGTCGGAGTTCGTTTCCAGGACGTTCAGCCTGCCGCTCCTGAATCCTTCGAGGTCGAGGGCTACGAACGTGTATCCGAGCGCCTTCAGTTGCCCGGACCGCGTTCCGCCGCGAGATCCGTACCTTTTCTTTTCAGAGCTCTATCACCTCGTAATTCTCCTGATGGAGCTTACCGTCCCCTTTCACGATCACCTTTACGCCGTATCTGTTCTCTATGTCCTCGATCCCTGTCCTTTCCTCGTCGGAGAGGAGCTCGGCAACCGTCGGATGCGCGGTCACAATCACCTTTTCTCCGCCATGCCGTGCAAGTTTTGTAATCTTCCTGAATATCTCGTAGCACAGGGTGCGTGGAGATTTCACGAATCCCTTGCCCTCGCAATACGAGCACGGTTCGCAGAGCACCCTGCCGAGGCTCTCCCTTACCCTCTTCCTCGTCATCTGAATGAGGCCGAGTTCGGATATATGGAGAATGGTGTTCTTTGCCCTGTCCTTCTTCATCGCCTCGAGGAACGCATTAAAGACCTTCTCCCTGTTCTCGATCTTCTCCATGTCGATAAAGTCGATGATGATAATGCCTCCCAGGTTTCTGAGCCGGATCTGATAGGCGATCTCTTTTACGGCCTCGAGGTTCGTCTTGAAGATCGTGTCCTCGAGGTCTTCCTTGCCGACGAATTTCCCGGTGTTGACGTCGATCACCGTCATCGCCTCTGTCTGGTCTATCACGATGTACCCCCCCGATTTCAGCCAGACCTTTCTCCCGAGGGCGCGGGAGACGTCCACTTCGACGCCAAAGGCCTCGAAGATCGGCTCTTCGTCTCCGTACAGCTCTATTTTCGAAAGGAGTTTCGGGAAATAGGTATTCACAAAATCCCTGATCCTCTCGTATTCGCTTTCGGAATCGATCACGAGCCTTTCGACGTCATGGCTCATAAGGTCGCGGACGCTCCTGAAGGTAAGGTCGAGGTCGCTGTAAAGGAGGCAAGGCGCCACGACCCTGTCTCTTTTCTTCTGGATGTTCTCCCAGAGCAGAAACAGGAATTCAAGGTCCTTCCTCAGCTCCTCCTCGGTACACCCTTCGCTTGCCGTCCTGATGATCAGCCCGTACCCCTTCGGCTTGATGCTTTCGACGATAGCGCGGAGCCGTGCGCGTTCGGTCTCGTCGGATATTCTCCGCGAGATTCCTATGTGCTCCAGGCTCGGCATAAGCACGAGGTAACGGCCCGGAAGCGTCACATAGGACGTCACCCTTGCCCCCTTGCTCCCCATCGGGTCCTTCGAGACCTGCACGAGCAATTCCTGGCCGTCCTGGATCAATTCCTCGATCGGCAGGTCCTGCCTGCCTCTCCTCGAAACGAATTCTATGGAGTTGTTCTTCTCCTCCTCTTCCAGAAAAGGCGCGTAGTCCTCCATTTCGGTGATAATATCGGCCACATAGAGAAATGCCGCCTTTTCGAGTCCTATATCCACAAAGGCGGATTGCATGCCCGGAAGTATCTTGACGACCTTTCCCTTGTAGATATTTCCGACGAGGCTGGCGTCCCTTTTCCTTTCTACGTAAAACTCGACGACCTGACCCCCATCGAGCAGGCCTACCCGTATCTCCTCGCGCGTCACGTTTATCAGTATTTCATTGGACATAAGCCTCCCCCTCTTTCTTACGACGTCTTTCCGAACATAGATTCCGGACGGCATGTCATCGTACAATTCCCTCGCTCACAGGTCATCCGGGGACCTCCTGTCCCGTATCACTTCTCCGATTCTCCCGCTCCTCTTCCCCGTCCGAAACAATGAGCGGTTCCACCCATCCGCTCCGCAGTCCGAACATGCGGAGCCTGGTTATGACACACTCATGCGCGGGAACCTGAAAAAGAGAGTATATGAGTTCCCCGAGCTTCACCTTCCTGTCGTCCCTGTCCTTTACCAGGAGCCTGACAGCGCCGTTATCCAGGGCAGTCGCCTCTTCGACCATCTCTCCCGGATACGGAAAACCGCCCTTCGCCCCCGTTTTTCCCCCCGAAGCGAGAAGTGCGTGTCTTTCGAGGAAGTCTCCTGCGACCCGGGCGTCAGGACATATTATCTCATATTCGTACTTCGAGATAAAGCTCTGCAAAGAAGTTTCGTTCAGGGGGATAAAACGCACTTCTCCGAGCCTCAATCCCTCCGGCAACTGCCGGTTTACCGCGTCCTTCATGTCCGCCAGAGCCCGGCCCGGTTTTATTTCGATATCAAAGTACTCCCGCAGTCCGCTCACACCGACATTAAGCGGCGGCCCGAAGGACAATCTCGGCGAAGGGTGGAAGCCCTGGGAATACAGCACCGGGACATCGGCCCTCCGCACGGCGCGCGTGACGGCCGTCATCAGCTCCCGGTGGGAGAGATACCGGAGCTCAACGGTCTTCGCAAATCGGACCCTGACCCTGACCCTCGGAAACGGAGAGGAAGCGGGAGGATGCAAAGGCGGCAACGAACCGCAGTGCTCAACCTTTTTCGGGACCACGTCCGGACGGGCATGAGGGTCTTCCGCCGCCGGATCGCACCCGAGCCCGCAGCCGGAACACGTCTTTCTGCAGCCCGCGGTCATTTCTCCAGCAAGGGCCTTCTGATGCTCCTTCAGGAGAAACTCTTTCTTCACCCCCGTTTCTATCCCTTCCCAGGGGAGACTCACTTCCTCACCGAACCTTCGTTCCGCATACCGGTATATATCGATTCCTGCGGACTCGGCAGCCGCACGCCATTTCGAGAAATCAAAGGACTCCGTCCACGCGTCGAGCCTGCACCCCAGGGACCAGGCCTTTTCTATCAGGTCCGCCAGCGCCGCATCTCCTCTCGAAAAGACCGCCTCGAGGAGGCTCATTTCGCAGTTATGGCCCTTGAAATTCATCCCCTTCCCGGAAAGTCTCTGCCTCAGATAGGCGAGCTTCGTCTTCGTTTTCTCGATGCCTTCCTGTCCGCACCACTGGAATGGCGTATGGGGCTTCGGCACAAAGGGGGATATGCCGACGTTCACGTTCACGTACCGCCGGGAATACTTTTTCGCGGTTCTTATCGCCTTGAGCGCCATCGCCGGAATCGCCTCGATGTCGGGATCGCTTTCAGTCGGCAACCCTGTCATGAAGTAGAGTTTGAGGGTCTCCCAGCCCTCCGAAAAAAGTGCATGCAGGGCCCTTTCGTAGTCTTCTTCACGGAAGTCCTTGTTTATGACGTCCCTCAGTCTTTCCGTCGCGGCTTCCGGGGCCATCGTGAAGCCTGTCTTCCTTACCGTCTTGATCTCGTGCAACACTTCCCTGTTTACGGACGCGACACGCAGGGAGGGAAGCGACAGGGAGACCATTTTGCCGGAGAATCTCCGGTTCATCTCTTTCACGAGCGGGAGAAGCTCACTATAGTCTCCGGCACTGAGCGAGGTAAGGGATATCTCTTCGTACCCGGTATTCCTGAGCGACGCCTTCGCGATCCCGAGCACCTTTTCCGGGCTCCTCTCCCGCGCCGGCCTGTAGATCATTCCGGCCTGGCAGAACCGGCAGCCCATGGTACAGCCCCTCGAGAGTTCAATCGTTATCCTGTCATGGACTATGGGGGTATACGGAACCACAGGGGCAAGAGGATAGGGCGCGTCTTCAAGGGATTCGAGGTGCCTTCTCCGTATGACCGCTCCCGTCCCACCCTTTTCGGGGGACTTTCTCCCGTTTCCCCCGTTTCTCAAAGGCGAGTCGGCCGGAGCGCCGTGGATTACCGGTACATACAGGCCCTCTATTTTCGACAGGCCCCGGAGAAGCGAACTCCTTTTCCCGTCCCCTCCGGTTTTCCACGAACGAAACGTCCCGAGGATCTCTCCGACCGCAACCTCGCCGTCGCCGACAAGAAACGCATCGATAAAGGCGGACATCGGAAGGGGATTCACCGCGCAGGGCCCGCCCGCGATGACAAGGGGATAGCTCTCGTCCCTTCCCTCGGTCCTCACCGGTATGCCCGCGAGGGAGAGCATATTCAGCACCGTGGTGTAGGAAAGTTCATACTGCAGACTGAAACCGACGATGTCGAAGTCCCTCAGGGGCCTTTTCGTTTCGAGCGAGACAAGCGGTATGCCCCGGGCCTTCATTTCCGCCTCCATGTCGAGCCACGGCGAAAACACCCGCTCCGCAGAGGCATAGGGCAGATCATTGATGATGGCGTAGAGGATCCTGAGTCCCAGGTGGGACATCCCTATGTCGTAAATGTCAGGAAAGGCGAGGGCGACCTTCACCCCGGCGTTTCTGTGGATCGAGTTCAGTTCCCTGTTGATATATCTGCTCGGCTTCTCAAAACGGCACAGATTCATGTTTAAGGATACCATAAGCTGTGATCGGACGGGAAAGTTCCGGGAGGCTGTCGCATATCCTGACCGCGCTGAAGGCAAAACCCGCCTGTCGAAGGGGTTGATATCGCTACGAAATAGCGCGGCAGGCGTTCCTTGACTTAGTGAGAATCTCTCGGATAAGATAGAAAGTCGAGGTTTTCATGAAGATCGGAATTGGTTGCGACCACGCCGGCGTAGAACTCAAGATCGAGCTTATCTCAGTCCTCAGGGAGATGGGCTTGGACTGCATCGATTACGGGACCGACGGACCCAAATCCGTCGATTACCCCGATTTCGGGGAGAAGGTATCGAGTGCCGTAAGCTCGGGCGGCCTCGACAGGGGGGTTCTCATCTGCGGCACCGGCATCGGAATGTCGATCGTGGCGAATAAGTTCAGCGGAATAAGGGCATCTCTCTGCAACGACCTCTTCGGTGCAAAGATGAGCAGGATGCACAACGACGCGAATATCCTTGTGCTCGGCGGCAGGGTCATAGGGAAAGACCTCGCAAAGGAGATCGTGAGGGTCTGGTTTTCGACTCCTTTCGAGGCGGGAAGACACACGAACAGGCTGGACAAGATCCGTCTCATAGAGGAAAGACAGAAGAGTGCAGGACATGGAACAGGAACATCTCAGGCGCGTTGACCCGGAGGTATACGATGCCCTCCAGAATGAAAAACAGAGGGAGAAGGGAAAGATCGTCCTCATCGCCTCTGAGAATTACGTGAGCCGTGCGGTACTGGAAGCGCAGGGCTCCATATTTACGAACAAGTATGCCGAAGGATATCCGGGGCGCAGATACTATGGCGGTTGTGAATATGCGGACCAGGTCGAGACCCTGGCGTTGACGCGGGCAAAGGAGCTTTTCGGCGCGGCGCACGTGAATGTGCAGCCCCATTCAGGGACCCAGGCGAATATGGCGGTGTATTTCTCCTTTCTTAAGCCGGGGGACACCATCCTCGGGATGAGCCTCAACCAGGGGGGACACCTGTCGCACGGGGCTGCGGTAAATTTCTCGGGCGTCATGTTCAAGAGCATCACTTACGGAGTCGACAGGGAGACCGGGTACATCGACTATGACGGGGTACGAAAGATCGCGCTGGAGCACAGACCGCGAATAATCGTCGCAGGCGCAAGCGCCTACTCAAGGATACTCGACTTCAGGGCATTCTCCGAAATCGCCAGGGAGGCCGGAGCATTCTTCATGGCCGACATCGCCCACATTGCAGGGCTTGTAGGGGCGGGATTGCATCCGTCGCCGATTCCTTATGCCGACTTCGTCACGACGACGACCCACAAGACGCTGAGGGGTCCGAGGGGCGGCATTATCATGTGCAAGGCCGACTACGGAAAGGCGATAGACAAGATGATATTCCCGGGGATACAGGGCGGCCCTCTGATGCACGTAATCGCCGCCAAGGCCGTGGCCCTGAAAGAGGCGTTGAGCGACGACTTCAGGGTCTACCAGGGACAGGTTGTCAGGAACGCGAAGAGACTTGCGGCCGAACTCTCCAGCGCAGGGTTCAGGATCATCTCCGGAGGAACGGACAACCATCTGATGCTCGTCGATCTTACCGGTTCCGGTATCACGGGCAAAGAGGCTGAGGAGGCCCTTGACAGGGCGGGAATAACGGTGAACAAGAACGCGATCCCCTACGATTCAAGACCGCCCGCAGTCACAAGCGGGATACGGCTCGGCACCCCGTGCGTCACGACAAGGGGGATGGGCGAAGGGGAGATGTCTGAAATAGCGGACATCATCACAAAGGTCTTGAAAAACAACAAGAACCTGAACGAGATTGCGCATCTCAACGGCCGCGTGAAAACCCTCTGCGAGCGATTCCCCGTCTACCGATGAAGTGCCCGTTCTGCGGAAATCTGGAGGACCGGGTCATCGATTCCCGCACGAGCAAAGAAGGCGAAGCGATCCGGCGAAGAAGAGAGTGCCTGAAGTGCGGGAAGAGATTCACCTCCTACGAGCGCGTCGATGACGTAATCCCGATGGTAGTCAAGAAAGACGGACGGCGGGAATCCTTTGACAGGGCAAAGATACTCCATGGCCTCCGGAAGGCCTGCGAAAAGAGGCCGATAAGCATCGACCTTCTCGACGGCGTGGTTGATTCGATAGAAAAAAAGCTCGCGGGCATGGGTGTAAAAGAAATACCGAGCGCATGGATCGGCGAAGAGGTCATGTCCTCCCTGAAGGAAACAGACAAGGTTGCATACGTGAGATTCGCTTCGGTATACCGGCAGTTCAGGGACCTTAATGACCTCATGGATGAAGTGAGAACCCTCTTCGACCATCAGGAAATCTCTGCAAAGAAAGCCGACGGCAGCCCCCTTTGACGGGTCTGTTTTCCGCTCCTGCGGCGCCTCTCAGACCTTTTTCAAGGCCTCCTCAAAAAGCCGGTTCAGCTTCTTCGTTTCTTCGTAAAGCCTGATCAGGATTTCGGCCAATTCCTTCCCGGTCGGAGATGATGCCTTCTCCGCCCACTCCCGGTAAGCCTCAGCTTGCTCCATGTTATGTTCCATCCAGTGGTGGAGCAGGTGCCCGAGCTTCTCCCTTTCGTTCACCGCTCACCCCTTTTCAACAGCTTTCCGAGGATATATGCCGCAGCGACAACGATTGCGACGCCGAGAACCCCTGAAATGAGGTACCCTGCGTAAGCCTTCACCCCTTTGCTCCATCCCGCAAATCCGTAGTCGGAAACGGGCGCCGACCAGAGGTCAGAGAGCTTTTTCAGACCTTCAGGGAGGTATCCGGTGATCTCCCGTATCTCGCTCGCATCCCACTCGCCCCATGCGCCTCCGGCTCCGAAAAGCCCGGGAAGAATGAGCCCCACGGGCGTAAGGAGTATCAGAATGCCGAGCCCTATCCAGAGTTTCCTGAGTTTACTCTTGTTCATATACCTACTTTCATAATACCAGATTCCGCCGGCCGGAAGGAACAGCGATACGAGAAGGGGGCAGTATGGGAAAACAAACTCAGGAGAGGCATCCGGCTCTCGGCAAGACAATAGCCCTTCTCGACTATAGCTGGGTCTATGAACCTAAGCCCACTCTGTCCCCACGTATTGGTGAGGTCCGCCTTTGTGGACTTTCAAATAACCCGGGGTCTTGCCCTCCGAGCCGGACACCTCCCCCGAGTGTATGAACTATGCGACTGGCCCGGCATCAGGCGGGACGGGGTCTCCGGGCGGTTTTTTTTGCCGATAGTCCTTCAGTTCTTCTATCTGAAATAAAAAGGCAAAAGCCTCGGAGCAAAGCGAGAATGAGCACGGAGACTTTGTCGCCGCCGGGAATGCATAAGTTTTCTTTCGCCCGGAGAGGCATCAGGCGGGACGGGCAGGGTAGCACGAAAAGCCTTTTGCAGCTATTCCTTAACGGCATCGGAAGCCACGCAACTTCTACGAAAGCGGGAAATACCCGCCGGTGAAGTACGGTAAACCTGACGCCATGCCCTGATCAGATCCTATCGCCTTAAAAGGCTTTGAGGGATGCCCTGCCCGCCGTTTGCGGTATCAATTATGTCTTCGGAGCGGAGCGGGAATCAGCGCGGAGGCTCTGTCCCGTCGATACGCGCTGTCTTATGCCCCTACTTCCGTCCCGAGGAGTTTCTTGAACACAAGACTGTCGCCTTCGACGTCCACTTCGACGACATCGCCCTCCCTGAAGGTCCCGTCGAGGAGTTTCAGCGCCAGAGGGTTCAGAATCTCTCTCTGTATCGTTCTTTTCAACGGCCGCGCGCCGTACACCGGGTCATACCCTATCTCGCCGAGTCTTTCTTTCGCAGCCTCGGTCAGCGTGAGGTCTATGCCCCTTTCCCTCAGGTATCTCTTCATCCTCGTCACCTGGATGTCGACGATCTCCTTCAGAAGCTCCTTCGAGAGCGGGTTGAAGATGACGATCTCGTCGACCCTGTTCAGGAACTCCGGTTTGAAAAACGACTTCAGTTCGTCCATAACGCTTTGTCTGAGTTCATCTTCGTTCGACCGGCCCCAATAGATCGAGGGCCGTTTCTCCCGCTCCTGGAGGATCTCCTGGATACGGGTGCTCCCGATGTTGGAGGTCATGATCACGACGGTGTTGCGGAAATCGACGGTCTTGCCGTGGCCGTCAGTCAGCCTCCCGTCGTCGAGGAGTTGCAGGAGCAGACTGAACACCTCGGGATGGGCCTTCTCGACCTCGTCAAAGAGGATCACCGAGTAGGGTCTCCTCCTCACTGCTTCGGTAAGCTGCCCTCCCTCTTCATAGCCCACATACCCAGGGGGCGCGCCTATGAGCCGCGACACCGTATGTCTCTCCTGATATTCGGACATGTCTATTCTGATCATGGCGCTCTCGTCATCGAAGAGGAACTCTGCAAGGGCCTTTGCGAGCTCGGTCTTCCCCACCCCCGTCGGACCGAGGAATATGAACGAGCCTATCGGCCTGTTTATGTCCTGCAGCCCCGCCCGGGAACGCCTCACCGCGTTGGCGACGGCAATAATGGCGTCGTCCTGGCCGACGACCCTCTGCCTCAGCCTGTCCTCCATATGAATCAGCTTCTGGATCTCTCCTTCGAGCATCCTCGATACCGGGATGCCCGTCCATTTCGAGACGACTTCTGCGATGTCTTCCTCGTCGACCTCTTCTTTCAGCATCTTCCTCCGCGACTGCACCTCAAGGAGCCTTCTGTTCTCGGCGTCGAGGGCCTTCTGGAGTTCAAGGAACTTCCCGTATCTCAGTTCGGCGGCCTTCGACAGGTCTCCCTCACGTTCCGCCTTTTCCGATTCTATTCTCGTGTTTTCTATCTGTTCCTTGATTTCCCTGATCTTCGCAATGATCTCCTTCTCGCTCAGCCACTGGGCTCTGAGCTCGTCCCTCTTCTCCCGGAGTTCGGCCATCTCCTTCGCGATCTTGTCAAGCTTGTCCTTTGCGTCTTTCGAGCTGTCTTTCATGAGGGCCTGTTTCTCTATCTCATGTTGCCTCAGCTTCCTTTCGAGTTCATCGAGCTCCACAGGCATCGAATCGATTTCCATTCTCAGCTTCGACGCCGCCTCGTCTATGAGGTCTATCGCCTTGTCCGGCAGAAACCTGTCGGTGATATACCTGTGAGACAGGACAGCGGCAGAAATCAGGGCCGAGTCCTTTATCTTTACTCCGTGATGGACCTCATACTTTTCCTTCAGCCCGCGCAGGATCGAGATCGTGTCCTCCACCGAGGGTTCCTTTATGAAGACAGGTTGGAATCTCCTCTCAAGGGCAGGGTCCTTTTCTATATGTTTCCGGTACTCGTCGAGGGTAGTGGCGCCGACACACCGCAGATCCCCCCTGGCGAGCGCCGGTTTCAGCATATTGGAGGCGTCGATCGCGCCCTCGGCCGCGCCGGCGCCCACCAGTGTGTGGAGCTCGTCGATGAAGAGGATCACTTTCCCCTCGGACTGTTCGATCTCCTTCAGGACCGCCTTCAGCCTCTCTTCGAATTCACCCCTGAATTTGGAACCCGCAACAAGGGCCCCCATATCGAGGGCGGCTACCCTTTTGTCCTTCAGGGTCTCGGGCACGTCACCCGCCACGATCCTCTGGGCGAGCCCCTCGGCGATCGCCGTCTTACCGACACCCGGCTCCCCGATGAGTACGGGGTTGTTCTTCGTCCTCCTCGAAAGGACCTGTATGATGCGCCGGATCTCGTCGTCCCTTCCGATAACAGGGTCGAGCTTTCCTTTTTTCGCAAGGGCTGTCAGGTCTCTGCCGTACCGCGCAAGCGCCTGATACTTGTCCTCGGGATTCGGGTCCGTGACACGCTGCGCTCCGCGTATTTCCCGCATCGCCGCCATCGCCTTATCCGACGTGATCCCGTGTCTGCCCAGGATGTCCGTACACGGCCCCCCTATAGACACGAGGGCGATCAGGAGATGCTCCACACTCACATACTCATCCGTAAGATGCTCCGCCTCCCTGAAGGCCTTCTCGATCACCTCCTTGAGACGGGGGGACACGTATATCTGGCCCAGAGGGGTCGCTCCCGATACCTTCGGCAGCCGGTCTATTTCCTTTTCAATGTCCGATTGGATCAGTCCCGTATCCGCTCCGAGCCTTCTGCATATCTGGGAGATGATGCCTTCCTTGTCTTCCAGAAGAGCCCAGAGGAGATGCTCGGGCTGGAGTTCCTGGTTCCCCTTCCTTTCGGCCACCCTCTGCGCCTCCTGCAGCGCCTCCTGGCTCTTTATCGTGAACTTGTCCATTCTCATCGGTTCCTCCTCATTACAACCACTATTCTTCGAAAAACATTTTTTTCAGTTTCCTCATAAAGTCGTTCCTGAGGTCTTCTTCGAGAAACTGCATCATCTCGTCCATTTCCTTCTGAAGCACATCCATCCTGTGCCTCATCCTCAGTATGATTTCGACACCCGCCCTGTTCACCCCGAGTTCTCTCGTGAGCCGCAGGATCATCGCAAGCCTCTCGACGTCTTCCTCGGAATACAGTCTCGCCCTCTTTGTCCTCTGCGGACTGATCAGACCTTCCCTCTCATACAACCTGAGGGTCTGGGGATGCACGCCCAGCATTCTTGACACAACGCTTATCATAAACACGGGCCGTTTTCTGTCCTTTGTTCCGGTCATCTGCCGAACAACCCCCTTCGCGGATTTTCCCTGTACGAAGCCTCGATCTCCTTCACCGCTTCTTTGGTCCTGCTGCTCAGATCCTTCGGTACCGCTATTTTCACGGTCACGTACTGATTGCCCTTCGTCCCTCTCTTCAGCGACACAAACCCCTTCCCCGTCAGCTTGAACTTCTA
>JAMCWJ010000080.1 GCA_023475105.1 Nitrospirota bacterium | reverse complement strand
CACGACGCTCTTCCGATCTTACCCCCGAAATGGCCGATACCATAACCGATTACCGCGAGGCCAAGAAGATCACAAGCGCACAGGAGGTCTCACTTCCCCCGGAGAGCCTGCCCTTTGTCGGCTTTGCGGACAGCAGCACGTTCACCATCGAGTCCGTCGGGCACAAGGGCGACGAAACGAAGGGGTATGCCATCAAGGCAACGATCACCCTCGAGGGAAACGGCGGATACCGGTTTGACTACTACAAGAGCCCGGCCCAGGTGACACTCGGTCCGGCAAAGGTATCGCAATGACGGTTGCCGTGGACGTCAAAAAACTGACCTCCGCCCTCGCCGGATCGGCTGAACGGCTGAGGTCTTTCTGGGTTCCTTTCCGGAAGGTGATGACGTTCAGCGCCGCAGACGACTCGCTCTTCCCCGCAAAGAGCATCGCTGTCTCGATAGAGCGCAGCTTCCTTTCCGTGGTCTGTGGTTCAAGGCTTCTTTCGAAGATCAGGATCAAAGGGTTCAAGTCCTATCCCCTCGGGGGAAACTATCCGATGCCGGAGGGCCTCGCCTCTTCCGTAGCACTGGCAGTGGGCGACCTGGGCGCGCCGAAGGCGGAGATAACGCTGGGGATTCCCAAGGCATGGACCGTGATCAGGACCGCCGAGCTTCCCTCTGCTGTCAGGGAGAATATCTCCGATGTGATCTCCTATGAGATCGACAGGCTGACCCCTTTCAGCGCCGAACAGGCCTTTTACGACTTCAAGATACTGAAAGAGGACGACGGGAAGCTCTCCCTCCTCCTTGCCGCGGTGAAGGCCGACCTCATACGTCCCTACCTCGAAGCCCTGAAGGAGAAAGGCTTCGCCGTGCACCGGGTGACCGTCAACCTGTCGAGCGTAGGCGCGTTGTGCAGGTATGCAAACAAATGCGCGGACGCCGTCTTTTTGAAAGCGGACGAAAGGGAGTACGAAGGGGCGATATTCTCTGAAGGCTTCATGACGGGCGCCTTTTCAGGCAACTTCGGTTCTGCCGACGAAAGGGCAAGACTCGATATCCTCATGGGCGAGGTGGGTCCCCTTCTCGACGCGGCGAGAGGACAGGGAAAATCCCCGGAGCTGATCGTATCGCTGAGAGACAGGAGCGTTTCTTTCCGGGAGATGCTGAAGCTGAGAACAACTCTGCCGCTGAGGTTCCTCGAGGAGACGGAGATACCGCTGAATGTCTCCGCAAAAGAGGTTCCCTGCGAGGCCGCAGGAGGCGTCATAGAATCGCTGTGGCCGAAAGCGAACGGATTCAACCTGCTCGCGAAGGGTCGCGAGGTAAAAGAGAGGCCCCCCGTCGGCGTTTCGTTCGTTCTGCTCGCAGTGGTTCTCCTCATGTGGGTCCTGTACCTCCTTTCTCCGCTGAAGATAGAGGGCAACCGGCTCGAGGAGATCGACCAGCAGATTGCGATGAGAAAAGAGGAGGTCAAAAAAGTCGAGACCCTGAAGAAGGACATCGAGGGAGTCCAGGGAGAAATCTCGGCCATTGCCGATTTCAAGGAAACCAGACCAATGGCCCTCATCCTACTCAGGGAGCTCACGACCATTCTCCCGAAGACCGCGTGGCTCACACGGCTAAGGATCACCGCGACGACGGTCGAGATAGAAGGATACGCAAGTTCGGCGACGGAACTCCTACCGAAGCTCGAGTCGTCGAAGTATCTCCAGAAAGTCGAGTTTTCGTCCCCCACGTTCAGGGATGCGAGGATGAACGCCGACAGGTTCAACATAAAGATGGAGATAGAAGGGGTAAAGAAAAAAGCAGAAGAAAAACCTAAGACGGGCGAAAAAGCGAAAAAAGAAGGGGAGAAGCCGAAGAGTGAAAAGAAATAGGACATTGCTCGTCATGCTGCCCCTCGCGCTCATACTGGTCGTGTTCATCGTATACAGGTACGGCTATGTAAAGGTGAGCACGGAGATCGCTGGGATCAAGGAAGACCAGGCCATAAAGACAAAGACACTTGAAAAGTATATTTCGCTCATCGCCGAGAAACCGAAGCTCGAAAAGAGACTTGCGGCGCTGACGGAAGAACGGAAGGCCGATAATGCGAAACTGTTCGAAGGCCAGACGCTTTCGCTCGCGGCGGCCACTCTCCAAGACACGGTAAAAGGAATCATTACGAGCCGGGGAGGCACGATATCGAGTGAACGGGTCGGGAAGCCGGAGGAGTACGGGAAGCTCAAGACCATAGGCGTTACGGTAGACGCGGTCGTCCCCGATGCCAGGGCCTTGAGCGATATCCTCTATTCCCTCGAAACACGCGCCCCCTATCTCCTGGTGAAGGAGCTTGACACACGGGTAAGAGACTTCAGGAATCCGAGGGAGCTTATGGTGAAACTCGATATTTCTGCGATGACGACCGGAAAATAGACCTCCGGGGCGAAGGGCAGTTCCCGCAGAAAACCCAGGACGTATGTTTCATTTTTTTCACGCTTTCTCGTGTCGGCTCGTCACGTATTACGGAAGGAGAATCCCGGCTCATCCGGGATGAGGGGACGTTACACGTGCAAGACAGACAGATTCTGATGGGGTTCCATGGATAAACTTTTGCTGCAGGGCGGCGTGAAGCTGCGGGGCGAGGTCTCGATCGGCGGCGCAAAGAATGCGGCGCTGCCCATTATGGTCGCTTCCCTGCTCGCGCGGGGTGAGAACGTCATACACAGGGTCCCCGGGCTCGTCGACGTGATGACGATGGGAAAACTCCTTGCCAATCTCGGAGCCGGTTTTCACTACGCGCCGGACGGATTGGTTATCGATTCGGAACGGATCGACAACCATGTTGCGCCTTACGAGCTTGTGAAGACGATGCGCGCTTCCGTACTGGTCCTCGGGCCGCTTCTCGCCCGCTCAGGAAAGGCGCGGGTTTCGCTGCCCGGGGGGTGCGCCATCGGCGCGAGACCGATCAACCTCCATCTGATGGGACTCGAGAAAATGGGCGCAGCGATCGAACTGGACAGGGGATACGTCATTGCAGCCGCGAAAGGCCTTAAGGGAGCGGTCATCTCCCTGGACATACCGACGGTAACAGGGACTGAGAATCTCCTCATGGCCGCGTCCCTTGCAAAGGGCACAACGGTGATAGAGAACGCCGCGAGGGAGCCCGAGGTCGTGGATCTCGCGAATGCCCTCATCTCGATGGGGGCGAGAATACACGGGGCAGGGGAAAGCATGATCGAGGTGGAGGGCGTGCATGAACTCAACCCCCTGGATTACACGATCATACCGGACAGGGTCGAGACAGGGACGTTCCTGACGATTGCGGGAATCACCGGTGGGGATATCCTTATCAGGGACTGCAGGTCGGAACACGACGACGCCCTGATCGCCAAACTTGAAGAAACAGGACTCATCATAGAAAAGAAGGACAGCCATATGAGGGTCGCAGGCCCCGGGCGGCTCACTTCCCGGGACGTTAAGACGATGCCCTATCCCGGATTCCCCACGGACATGCAGGCCCAGTTTATGGCGCTGATGTCCGTTGCGGAGGGCACGAGCGTCATACGTGAGACGATATTCGAGAACAGGTTCATGCACGTGGCCGAACTGAGAAGGATGGGTGCAGACATCGGAATCGAAGGGGGGGTCGCCACAGTGAGGGGCGTCCGGAAGCTGAAAGGCACGGACGTGATGGCGACGGATCTCCGGGCCAGCGCCTCGCTCATTGTCGCGGGACTGGCCGCGGAAGGGACGACGACGGTCCACAGGCTCTACCACCTCGACAGAGGATACGAAAGGATCGAAGAGAAGCTGAAAAAACTCGGCGCTACGGTAGAGAGGGTGAGAGATGCCCGATAAGCACCGAGAGCGTCCCCTTCAGGTCCTTTCGGTCGACAACCATGTCGATCATCCCGTGTTCGAGAAAAAACTCGGCCCTCTGAAAGTTCTCGGGTAGCTGCTGCTTTATCGTCTGCTCGATCACCCGCTGGCCTGCAAATCCTATAAGGCTCTTCGGTTCCGCGATGATGATGTCTCCGAGCATGGCGAAGCTCGCGGTCACGCCCCCGAAGGTCGGATCAGAGAGTATCGAGATATACGCGATCCCCGCCTCTTTCAGTTTTCCTATAGCAGCAGAGGTTTTCGCCATCTGCATAAGGGAGAAAATCCCTTCCTGCATCCTCGCCCCGCCTGAAGAAGCTACGGTGACGAGGGGAACCTTCTTTTCGGCCGAGGCCTCTGCGGCCCTCACGATCTTCTCGCCCACGGCAGAACCCATGCTTCCCCCGTGAAAGGAGAAATCCATGATTGCGATCACGACGGGATATTCATTGATGCAGGCCTCGCCGGTAATGATCGCCTCCTGAAGGCCGCTCCTTTTCTGGTACTCCCTGACCCGTTCCTTATACGGAACGGTGTCCTTGAAGCCGAGGGGGTCTCCCGAAACGACATCCGCGTTGATTTCGACGAAGCTTCCCTCGTCGATGATGAGGTTCAGGCGCTCCATTGCGCTTATCCTGAAGTGATAATTGCATTTGGGGCAGACTTTGAGGCTCCTTTCGACTTCCTTCTTGTAAACGATCTCCTTGCAGTTGTCGCACTTCACCCAAAGGCCTTCGGGGATCTTGACCTTCTTTTCTATCTTCTGTTCTCTCGTTTTCCTAAACCAGGCCATAATCAGTAATCAGCAAACAGTAGACAGCAAACAGCTATTAGTAATTAAAACCTATCTGACAATTCCACTTTCGTGGGGGTGACGGCTTCTTCGCGAAGACCTATTATTAAGACAGCCTCCGGTAATTTGTGAATGAGGGGTCAACTTCTCATCACCGTTGCCCCTATGCTGTCTCCCGTCTACAGTTTTCTGTCTACTTGCTTCGTCAGATCGCCTTCCTCAGTCCGCAGAGAAACTCCTCGAGGCTTCGGGGCGATTCGTGGAGTCTTTTCACGATAGCGCTGCCGACGATCACGCCGTCGGCAAGCTCCGCAATATCCTTCGCCTCCCCGGGGTTCGAAATACCGAAGCCGACCGCCACGGGCTTGCGAGTCATCGCACGCACCGCTGCGATCGATTCCCGCAGGGAGTCGTTCACGGAAAGGGCCGAGCCCGTGATACCGGTCATCGAGACGTAGTAAATGAAGCCCGTCGAAGCCTTCGCCACCTTCTGCATCCTTTCTCCGGTAGAAGTCGGCGCGAGGAGGAAGATCGTCGCAAGACCCTTCCGCTTCGAAAAACGTATAAGGTCGGCTGCCTCATCGGGCGGAAGATCGGGCACGATCAGCCCGTCGACACCGGCGTTCGACGCGTCTCCGACGAACCGTTCGATACCGTACCGGAACACGGGATTGTAGTAGGTCATGAGTACGAGGGGGACAGCGCTTTTCTGCCTCAGCTGTCCCACGAGTCCGATGACTCTTGTGAGCGTAACTCCTGCACGCAATGCCCTCTCTGCAGCCCTCTGGATCGTCGGCCCGTCCGCAAGGGGGTCGGTAAACGGCACTCCGAGTTCGACGATGTCCGCGCCGCATTTTTCGAGTAAAAGGACTTTCTCCTCTGTCGCCTCGAGACTCGGGTCTCCGGCCATGATATATGGGATGAACGCCTTTCCGCCAAGACCCTTCAATCTCCTGAAAGCAGCTTCGATCCTGTTCATTCGGCCTGCAATCCTATTCCTTTGATCGCCGCAACCTGCTGCACGTCCTTATCGCCGCGTCCGGAAAGGTTCACCACGATGATTTCATCCCTTCCCATTTTCGGAGCGAGTTTCACCGCTTCCGCAACGGCATGGGACGATTCGAGGGCGGGGATTATTCCTTCGGTTCTGCTCAAGAGTTCGAAGGCCGATAACGCCTCGTCGTCCGTAGCGTACGTGTACCGAACACGGCCGATGTCGCGCAGGTACGGATGTTCCGGCCCGACCGCGGCATAATCGAGTCCTGCCGAAACCGAATGGGTGCCGAGGATATTGCCGGCATCGTCCTGAAGAAGATAGGTCTTTGTCCCCTGGAAGACACCGAGGGAACCGCCCGCAAACCTCGCCGCGTGCTCGCCGCTCTCGATCCCCCTGCCGCCCGCCTCGACACCGATCATCGCCACCTTGTCTTTCAGGAAGGCAGAGAAAAGACCCATGGCGTTGCTCCCACCCCCGACACAGGCGATGAGACACGACGGCAGACGGCCCTCGGCCTCAACAACCTGCTTTCTCGTCTCGGCGCCGATAACGGACTGGAAATCTCTTACGATCAGGGGAAAGGGGTGCGGGCCGAACACCGTGCCCATGACGTAGTGAGTTGTCCTCACATTCGTCGTCCAGTCTCTCAACGCCTCATTGATCGCATCCTTCAGCGTCTGCGAGCCGATCGACACCTCCCTCACCCGCGCGCCGAGGAGCTTCATCCTGAAGACATTCAATCCCTGCCGCTTCATGTCGACGGAGCCCATGTAGATCTCGCACTCGAGGCCCGTAAAGGCCGCGCCCGTTGCCGTGGCGACTCCGTGCTGGCCCGCCCCCGTCTCCGCGATGACCCTTTTCTTCCCCATCCTTTCGGCGAGCAAGGCCTGGCCAAGGGCATTGTTGATCTTGTGAGCGCCTGTGTGCGCAAGGTCCTCCCGCTTGAAGTAGAGCTTTGCGCCGCCGAGCTGTTCCGTGAGACGCTTCGCGAAGTAAAGCGGCGTCGGCCTCCCGATGTAAGTCTTCGCCAGGTGGGCAAGTTCTTTCCGAAATTCCCTGTCCTTTCTCGAGTCGAGATAGACTTTTTCGAGCTCGAGAAGAGCCGGCATGAGCGTCTCGGGCACAAAACGCCCTCCGTATTGACCGAAATAGCCTCTCTTGTCAGGTAATTTCTTGATGGTTTTCCTCCCGAATCGTGCCCTATAACTTGATATTATAGCACACTCACTCCCGGTACCGGAAAACGTCAGGGCCGGCCGCAGGAAGACTAGATGCGGAAGCGACGTTGCGGCTCTCGGCGCCTGCGCCCCGGCGGCTCACACGGGACGATCGGAGCCTTTGTCCTGATTCTTATTTCATCGTTTTTGCTTATGCAGGTGATTCAGGAAATGCAGTGCGCCGTAAAGGCCCCCGAAATCGCCGAGCACGGCTCCGGCGATGAACGGTGGCCGGGGAAATATCTTCAGGACGGTGCGCAGATGGAAGCGGACCCTTTCGATCGAGACGCTCTGCATGACGGACCCACCAAGGATCAGAATATCGGGGGACCAGTGCACTATCGTATTGTTCAGCCCGTATGCGAGGAAGCGCGCCTCTTCCTCCCATACGGCAGGGTCTTTGATCTCACACGGCTTTCCCCCGTAGCGTAATTCGATGGCGGAGCCGGAAGCGTACTTTTCGAAATACCCCGGAACACTCCCGCATTCGGGGCAGAGCGTTCCGTCGGCGTCGATGATCTGGTGTCCGGGTTCGAATCCCATCGCACTTCTGTCGATCGCCCCATCGAGCACCCGCACGCCGCCTATGCCCGTGCTGACGGTGATATACACGACGATCTCTTTCCCCTTGCCTTCCCCGTAGGTCGCCTCACCCAGGCCGACCATGGCCGCATCGTTTTCGACGTACACAGGGGCATCGAGAATCTTCCCGAGTTCTCTCTGAAGGGGTTTCTGTACCCAGCCCGATATATGGGGGGAATTCACCAGCCTGGTCTTTTCCCTGTCGATCGGACCTGCGATGCCGCCGGCTGCAGCCCGTATCGGCCGCACTCCCGCAAGTTCGCGCACCCGCACTCCCGAAGGCCTTCATGCCTTCCCCGAAATCAGGAGGAGTGGGTATAACCTTCGGTTCACCGAAGGTGGCGCCGTCGTGCGAGAAGGCTATCCGCATCTTGGTCCCGCCGATGTCAAAAAGTACGTACATGGCTTGTTTCCTTCCTTTTCTATTATAGTGGATGCAAGAAATAAGTTAAGCCCATCAGTGTACAACGCCCCCGGCAGGACAGAGGTGCCGGGCGGTTTCTTTTGCCGATAGTCCTCCATGTATCTATGGAGAATAGAGAGGCAAAAGCCTCGGAGCAGAGCGAGAATGAGCGCGGGGCCTCTGTCCCGTCGAGAATTCATCGATGCATGAGTGTGTAAGAATGACCGAGGAGACCGCAGGCAAGCAAATGCGTTTGACACCCCTTTCTCCTATTCTTTATACTTTTTATAGCAGTTGGAGTCTCCTCTGCACAATAACAACAGGAGGATTCAGATGTGCGATCTCAATGCATATATCGTAAAAGATGGCAATGAAGAGCTCTATCTCGAAAACGTGAATACCGCGAAAACCGAGGAGGGCAGGGTATTTCTGAGGAACCTCTTCGGCGAACAGAAGATATTCGAAGGCGCGATCAGGGAGATTTCCCTTCCCGGTCACAGGCTCATTCTCGAACGTAAGTGACACGGCCGGGCCTGCCCGGGCGTGGTTCTGAAAAGGGGAAACAGCCCGTGACTGAGTGGCGGTTCATCGATTCAGGCCCGTGCGCAGCTTCTTACAATATGGCGCTGGACGAAGCCCTGGCTCTCACCGTGCAAAAAGGCGACCCCCCTCCGGTCCTGCGCCTCTACGGTTGGGAAAGACCCTCGGTAAGCCTCGGATCATTCCAGAAGATAACCGACATCGACCTCGACTATTGCCTCAGCCGTGCCATTCCAGTGGTCAGGAGACCGACCGGCGGGCGGGCTATCCTGCACGGAGACGAACTCACCTACAGTTTTTCGTCGAGGAATGAAGGGTCCTTCTCCGGAGGTCTTCTCGCTTCGTACCGTCAGTTGAGCACCGCCTTTGTGTCGGCGCTCGAAACGCTCGGACTTCGCGTCACGATGAAGGAAGAAAGGGAGACCGGCAGAAACCTCTCCCGGAGTCCCCTCTGTTTCCGGTCCACCTCGTACGGAGAAATAAGTCATGAGGGCAGGAAACTCGTGGGTTCGGCTCAGAAACGCTGGAAGCACGGACTCCTGCAGCAGGGCTCTATCCCTTATTCAGTGGACGAGGAAGGGACAAAGAGGATATTCGCTCACGCCTCCTCCACTCAAGCCGAGGAAGCGATGACCGGATTGAGGGACCTGCTGCCCGGACTCGACCCGGCGGCGTTCCGGGAGGCGATCAAAAGCTCCTTCGAAAAGACGTTCCGCGTCACCTTTCGCTGCTCGGTTCCTTCTCCGGAGGAAGAATGTCTTGCCCGGGAGCTTGAGGCCCAGCGGTACCTTCCTCGTGACCGGGTCCTTCAGGCGTAGGTCCCGAGTCCTGCTCATGCGCCTCTGCCGGCCCGATTTCCTTCGTCGAATAAAAATAGTACGAAAAAAGCGTTGCGATCAGCGCGAGACCGAGATAACTCTGAATCACGTAGGCGGCAAACTGATAGAGCACGGCCATCGGAGATCCGATCAGGGGAATGAGGCCGATCGGGTATCCCAGGGACAGGACGACAAAACTGATAAAGAGATATGCAAAAAAAACGAGACAATAGAAATAAAAAGCGTTTGCGTGCGAATGCAGGTAGCGGGCCGCCTCCCTGATCGCTTTCATCGGCCCCGGGCCCTTCATGGCCATGACGGCAGACCCGTAAACGGTAAGGGAGAGGGTCACCAGGATCAGGGCTAGTCCGATCACAAAGAGGATCAGGGAGAAGAATATCCCCAGGAAGAGCGCGAGCGTCGCCTCCTGCTCTTTCGCAATCGAGACGACAGCGGATATCATGCCTCCGAACAGGCCGAGGACAAAGGCGACCAGAACGAATATGAGGCCGATCAGCGTCGTAAATCCGACGAGGGGGAAAAACAGCCTTTTCCCCTCGGAGAGGAAGACCTTCATATGAAATTTTTCGAGATTGCCTTCCATCGACCTGCCGATCACCCCGATCGACCCGCCGAAGAGAAAGATGCCGAGGGAAAGCACCGCCGTCGCATACAAGAGCAGGCTCGTCAGTACGAGGACCACGAGGGCGAAGTACTTCGAAAGGATTTCAGCCGGCTCCCTGAATGTCCTGAAGATGTCCTCGATCCGCGAAAGCTCTGTGAGGTCCAGGCCGAAGATGATGAAGGCGACCGCCAGCGGAATGCCGACGAGGACGAAAAAGCCGAGAAAACTCGCGAACATTGCGCCGACCTGGATCGCGACGAGCTGCCAGTTCCTGTTGATAATCCCCAGACCGTTCTGTATAGCCTCTTTAAATCCGACCGCGTTCTCCGGCATCTTCCGGACCTACCTCCCTGTTGCGCGTTGACAGCGTATCATATTGTAATGCAAACGATGCGACAGGGCAACAGAGCGCTTTAGACGCCCTTCGCCCTTTCGATGAAAAGCCGTATCTTTTCGTGGTCTTTCTTGCCTCTTTCTTCCTCCACACCGCTGCTCACATCGACCGCGTAAGGTCTGACCCATCGCACAGCCTTTTCGATGTTGTCCGGGTTCAGTCCCCCCGCAAGGATTATTCTCGCCATCCGCTTTGCCTCAACCGCGATGTCCCAGTTGAATATCTGGCCCGTCCCTCCCAGGGAATCCTGCGCATAGGTATCCAGGAGAAAGGCCGAGACCCGGTAACTCCTCAAAGGGGCAAGGTCGCTCAGTTCTCTCACCCTGATCGCCTTGATCGTCCTCCCGGCGATCAGACAGTCCTCAGGCGCTTCGTGTCCGTGCAGCTGAGCAATGTCGAGGGATGCATCCCGCATGACCTTTTCGACACGGTCCGGCCTTTCGTCGACGAAAACCCCGACCGTCGCGACAAGAGGGGGCAGCCGGCGGATGATATCTCTCGCCACATCAGGGGTGACGCACCTCGGACTGCCCTTGTAAAAAACAAACCCGAGCGCATCGGCGCCGGCATCGACCGCGGCGAGGGCATCATCAATGTTTGTGATGCCGCATATCTTCACTTTGACCATACAACTCACCTCAGACTCGGGCTGCTCCGGACTCGACATCCCGTCCTCCCTTTACCGGGCAGGACGGGGGGGGGAGGGTTATGCAAAACGTTTCAGAAGATATTCCCTGCACCTACCCCACGGCAGGCAATTTGGCGAGTGCCTGCTTTATCTTTTCATCCGGATATTCGTAATCCTCGAGTTTTCCCGCGATGTAGTCCGCATAGGCGGTGAGGTCGAGGTAGCCGTGGCCGCTCAGGTTGAAAAAGACCGTCTTTTCCTTGCCCTCCTCTTTGCAGCGCTCCGCTTCATCCAGCACCGCTTTTATCGCGTGCGCGCTCTCGGGCGCAGGGATTATCCCCTCCGTCTTGGCGAACCTGATCGCCGCATCGAAGACCACAGTCTGCCCGTAGGAGACCGCTTCGATCAGTTTGTCGTGATACAGCTGGCAGATGATAGGCGCATCGGCATGGTACCTGAGTCCGCCCGCGTGAATCCCCGGCGGCACGAAGTCATGGCCGAGCGTGTACATCATGAGATAGGGGGTCAGTCCGGCCGTGTCCCCGAAATCATACCTGAATTCTCCCTTGGTAAGCGTAGGACACGAGATGGGCTCGACCGCGACGACCCTCATTTCCCTGCCGTGTATCTTGTCATAGAGGAAAGGAGAACTCACGCCGCCGAGGTTGCTCCCTCCGCCGCAGCACCCGATCACCACGTCAGGGTAGTCTCCGGCAAGCTCGAACTGTTTTTTCGCTTCGAGGCCGATGACCGTCTGATGGAGCAGCACATGGTTCAGCACCGAGCCGAGGGCGTAGTTCGTGTCGTTATGGGTCGCCGCGTCTTCCACAGCCTCGGATATGGCGATGCCGAGGCTCCCGGGGCTATCGGGGTCTGCCTCAAGGATCTTCCTCCCCGAGTTCGTCACGTTCGACGGGCTCGGGTGCACGGTCGCGCCCCAGGTCTCCATCTGGATCCTTCTATAGGGTTTCTGATTGTAGCTTACCCTCACCATGTAGACCGTCACTTCGAGGCCGAAAAGGCTCCCCGCAAGGGACATCGCCGCACCCCACTGGCCCGCGCCCGTCTCGGTCGCGATCCTTTTGATCCCCGCCTTCTTGTTGTAATACGCCTGGGGGATGGAGGTGTTCGGCTTGTGGCTCCCCGCCGGGCTCACGCCCTCATACTTGTAATAAATCCTGGCAGGAGTGCCGAGCGCCTTCTCGAGCCGGTGGGCCCTGTAAAGGGGCGAAGGCCTCCAGAGGGCATAAATATCGAGGACTTCTTCGGGAATATCGATCCACCGCTGAGTCGAAACTTCCTGCTCGATGAGGGACATCGGGAAGATGGGTGAGAGGTCATCCGGTCCTACAGGCTTCAGCGTGCCGGGATGGAGCGGCGGTTTGGGGAGATGCGGCATGTCCGCCATAATGTTGTACCACTGCTTCGGGATCTCTCTGTCCGGAAGTACTATTTTCGTTTCCTTCATTTCTTCCTCCAGTCTAGTAGTGTATGAAAGTCTCACGCCAAAAACTTAGCTCATGAGTTCGTCGATCTTCTTCCCGATATCCTCCGCCTCCATAAAAGACGTGCCGATAAGCATCGCATCTATGCCGGCCCGCTCGAGCTTGATCCTGTCGTCCCTTGTCCTGATTCCGCTTTCGCTCACCACGATCCTGCCCGCTGGGATCTCCTTCCTGAGGCGAAACGTCGTGTTCAGGTCGACACTCAAGGTCTTAAGGTCACGGTTGTTGATGCCGATCACCTCCGCGTTCGCGCGAAGCGCCTTCTCGAGTTCATCGGCGCTGTGGACCTCGAACAAAACAGAGAGACCGATCTCAGCCGAGAGACGCAGATACTCTTCCGCCTGGACCCTGTCGACCAGCGAAGCGATGAGGAGGATCGCGTCCGCACCGCAGACCCTCGACTCGTAGATCTGATATTCGTCGACAATGAAATCCTTTCTCATGACGGGTTTGGTCACGGCGCGCTTGACGGCCGCGACATACCCCAAATCCCCCATGAAAAAGTCCTCCTCGGTGAGGACTGAGACGGCGTCGACCTTCTTTTCCCCGTAAATGCGCGCAACGTCAATCGGGTCGAACTTATCCCTTATCACCCCCCGCGAAGGGGATGCCCGTTTTATTTCCGCGATAAGCCTGATCCGACCCCCGTCCCTCGTGATGGCGGATATGAAGTCGCGGGTTTTTTCGCTGTCCCGGGTCCTCGCTTTCAGTTCACGAAGCGGAACCCTGCTCTTCTGATGACCGAGGCGCTCCCTCTTTTTTTCGACTATCCCGTCAAGGATCGACATGTATGGATTTTAAGGCAACTACAGGCTTTTTTACAACACCGGCGGGAACAGAAGGGACAAAGGGCTGAGGTCACGGCACGTGCACACTGTTGATCACCGAAAGCATGTCGCGGAGGAAGAAGGGCTTCTGAAAAAAGGCATGGGCCCCCGCTTCCAGGAAATCGTGCTCGACGGTCTCGAAAGCGCTCATGCCGATGACGGCGGTGCGGGGGTACCGGTCCCGGACGATCCGGGTGAACTCCAGGCCGTCCATGCGGGGCATCGAATAGTCGGTAATGATTATGTCGAAGTGTCTCTTTTCGAGGAACTCGATCGCCTCGGGGCCGTCGTTTACGCTGTGGGCTTCGAAACTGGACCGGGCAAGGAAGTGGCAGATCAGTTCCCTTATCAAGTCGTCATCGTCCACTACGAGAATTTTCTTTTCTCCCGTCATGATACCTCACATCCGTCTAAAGAAGAAATGACCTCCTCATCGCTCCGACGAGGAGGTCATTTCCCCCTCCTTAATGAAAGCCCGCTTTCATTCGCTTCAGGAAGACCCCTTCCGCTTTGTGCGTCACGGAGTCCTCCCGCCCCTCTCTCACCACAACACGGAAAACCCTTTCGATGCGTGTCCGGCCTATGACCCTTTATTCAATGATACGCATGCCGCGTCGCAGAGTAAATCACCTTCGAAGGGTATTTTCGGGGTATGGGCCCGGAGCCGCACGGCTCTATATGATCCCTTTTTTCCTCGCCTTCAGGAGCGCTTCCTGCCGGTCTTTGGCGTGAAGCTTTTCATAGATCTTTTTTATGTGAGTATGCACGGTATGCCGGCTTATGTTGAACCTCTCCGCAATCTCCTTGTAGGAAAGCCCCTTTTCGATCTCTTTCACTATCTCCCGTTCTCTCATGCTCAGGAGGTATGGTTCGCTCGCCTTCTCGTCCTGAAATTCCTGGATCACTTTCCGCGCAATCTTGGGACTCATCGGAGCACCGCCCTGGTATACGTTATTCAGTGCCTCGATCAGCTCCCTCGGCGTGGAGCCCTTGAGAATGTAACCCGATGCCCCTGCCTTTATCGCGGAGAATACGTTCTCCCTGTCCTCAAAGACCGTATGGGTCAGTATCTCGATGCCGGGGAACCTGCTCTTCACGCTTTTCGTCAATTCGACACCGGACATGCCCGGCAGACCGATATCGACGAGCATGACGTCGGGAGCGGCCTTTCTGATCGCAGGCAGGGCCTCCTCAGCCGACTCGAAAACGCCGGCCACCTCGATCCCCGGCTCGCCTCCCAGAAGGAGCCTGAGATTCTCCCGGAGCAGTCCGTTGTCCTCGACGATCACAACCTTCATCGCCGCCTTCCGTTCATTGCTCCGCACCCAGCCTGAGCGGCAGGGAAAGTTCGAGCCTCACCTGCGTGCCGCTCCGGGAAGAGACCGTCAGCGTCCCCCCCAATTCCCAGGCCCTCGCCTTCATGTTCCGCAGGCCCCTTCCACTTCCTCCGGGCTTACCCAAACCGACGCCGTCATCCTTCACCACAAGCAAGAGCCTCTCCGGACGCACATCCAGTGCAACCGTTACGGTCTTTGCCTTCGCATGTTTCAGGACATTCGCAAGGGCCTCCTTGTATATCCTGAAAAGGTTCAAATAGAGAATGCTCACCGGCGGCTCCCGCACGTCCCGTATTGTCTCTCTTACGCGGAAGCGGATCCCGTGCGGCTCGATACAGGTGCTCCCGTAATGTCTGATGTCTGCCATGAGCGTATGCCAGTCTACCCTGCTCTCATCGATGCTGTTCATAAAGCACCGTATCTCGGAAAGTCCTTCCCGTGAAAGCTCGGAGATCGTGGAAAGGGTCTTCCTCACTTCTTCGAGAGACGAAGCGTCCTGCGCCAGGTCGGCAAGGAGGCTGATATTCGTGGTTATCCCTCCGATCCCGTCGTGAAGGTCTTTCAGAATTCTCTCCCTTTCCCTGGCATGCTGCTTCTCTTCCCTGAGCCTCATGACGAGATGTCTGATATTGTCTTCGTAAAGGAGCGCGTTGTCTATCGCAAGGGCGACGTGATGGGAAAAGGCGACAAGCAGTTCCATGTCCTCCGGGCTGAACGTTCCCTTCCTCTTGTTCACCGCTTCGAGGACGCCGAGGATCTTTTCCCTCGTCTTCACCGGGACGCAGACCATGTTCTTCGTTCTGAAGCCGCTCACCTGATCGGCTCGCGCGAAGAACCTCCTGTCCGAACGGATATCGTGGATAATCTGGGGGATCCCATGCTCCACGACCCACCCCGCGATCCCCTCGCCCTTCCTAAGCCTGACTTGTTTCAGCCTCGCCCCCTTCTTCAGGGCGACCTCGAAATACAGTTCCCCTGTTTCCTGGTCTATGAGGATCAGGCTTGCGGTTTCGGAATTGAGGAGTTTTGCGGCAGCGTCGACAGAGCGTCTTTGGATCGCGTGGATGTTCAGCGTCGAATTCACGAGAGCGGCCATGTCCATCAATGCCCTGAGCTGTTTGAGCTCCCTGTCTTTTGAAGCGTCTCTCCTCGCCCCCGCGCCCATAGCTAGAGTTTAGCCTGCGGTCCGTACCTTTTGCAACTTCCCGTCCGGGGAACAAAATAGGAACAGCGCCTATTTTCTTGACTTCTTCCTCCTTTTCTCTTATCATGCCCTATGCCGAGAATTTCCCGTGCCATTGCCATCGGTCAGCCCCACCACGTGACCCAACGCGGCAATTATGGACAGACAGTCTTCCAATCCGAGCGAGACCGCCTTATCTACCTGGAATGGCTCAAGACCTATAGCCGCAAGTACTCACTTAAGATTTGGGCTTATTGTCTCATGGGAAACCACGTGCATTTTGTGGCGGTCCCTATTGAAAACGATTCTCTCGCCAGGACACTCAACACACTTCATATGCGTTATTCCCAATACGTCAATGAAAAAAGGAGAGCGAGAGGACATCTCTGGCAGGGCCGTTTCTTTTCCTGCATACTTGATGAGAAGCATCTGTATGCCTGTGTCCGTTATGTATTGAACAACCCGGTACAGGCCGGAATAGTTCAGAAAGCCGAGGACTACAGATGGTCAAACGCACGCAGCCATGTCAGACGAGTTCCTGACCCGATACTCTCAGGTGACTGCTACCTCACCGAGGGGATCAAAGACTGGTCGGCCTATCTCCGGGGAAGAGAAGACCGAATAATTGTCGATGCAATCAGAAAGAACACAAAGTCGGGCCGACCGTGTGGTGATGATTCGTTTGTGGCAAAAATCGAGGGATTGCTCGGAAGAAGGTTAACAGCCCTGCCGTGGGGACGCCCCAAAGTTAAGAGATGACAGGCGCTCCTCTTTTAGCTTCTTAGAAAACTCGAGCAGAAGGAGCCCGGCTAACGCCGGGCTCACATAAAATAGGCGCTGTCCCTATTTTGTATCTTGTGTTCGTATCTACGCGCAGGGGCGACATATCCATCCAGAGCCAGGCATGTATACCCAGCAGCAGGGATTAGTATACAGAAGTCTGGTTGTGTGCTTGCCGCCGTGGAATTTCTTGTTCGCCGCTATTTCATCCGGACCATATTTTATGTTGCCATCACCTATGGCTCCGGTGTCCGGATCTACATTCACCGCCCCTATGACTTCTCCATTATCATTCACATATACTGCAAGCCTTGCTCCTTTCATTACACTCCTCCTTTTAATGTTTTTCTTGTTCTTGCTTCAATGCATTCGCCTCTCCCTTCTAACTCAACATCTTGCCGTCACCTCCCTTCCCACAATATCGTAGAAACTCAAGAACCATACTAGAATGCCAATGTCAGTTTTGCCAGAATCAACCGCTTCGGCTGAATCGTCGGATTATAGGGGTCAGTGTCCTGGAAATTGAAAGTCTTGTTAAAGAGGTTCTTTGCTGTAATTGAAAAGATGCCCAATCTCTTGGGAAGGCGGTAACCGATAGACGCATCGAAGACCCAAAACTGATCGCTCTTTGACACGACATTATAATTCCAGGGTTCCGGCCCCAGCACCTGAATAAACTTGCCGTCCTGAGAGATATAGGTCGGCTTGAACTGGGCGAATAAGCCGGAGGGATGGAAGAACCCGACTCCCAGGAGAACCCGGTGAGTATTCAGCTTTGTGATATTATCTCCGGCAAAGTCCTCCGGTCTCTTGAAGCCCTCGAATTGATATTCCGTACTCAGCGAGAGCCAGGGATGCGGGGTCCAGTACAGATAGGCCCGTCCCAGCCGTTCTTCCCATCGTCTTTCGATAAGCTGCGTTCCGCCCGTTTCGAAATCGGGCAGCAGTCCGAATACATCCAAATCCCTTTTCGAAACCTCCACGCCGCCGTATAATTGCGGAAGAAATTTCTGGTCGATTCCTATGCCGTATCGCCATGACTTAGTGCCTTCAGCGTCATCAAAGAACTGATTGAAGCCCGCCACCTGCGTCGGCTCGATAGTCTGATCTGTGACAAGCCCGCGAGCCACGGTTTTGAAAGCAGCCGCCCTCAGGGCGGTACCGGAGAAGGGGCTCCAGGTGACGCCAAACTTGGGATTGAACTGGTTACGCTCTATTGTCTGGTCGGCTATCGCCGACTTTAGAAAATCCCCGCTACCCCCGATGGTCCATGTAACGTTCTTCGGATAATTGATAAGAGAATATACATAAATGTTTGTATGCCTCGGATGTGTAGTTGTGGATTCCCCGAACAACGAAGTCTCCAGCCGGTCCTGGAAATGTCCGGCACCGCTGATCAGCCTCACGATCTCTGTGCTGAAGAGATGCTGAATCTCGCCTGTGAATCCGTCCCTTTTAGTGCCGTAATCAAGTCCTGGACCAAAAACGTTCGCCTCCTCAAAGTTCGCATTTCGATAGATCGCGGAAACCACCAGATCAGAACCAGGCGCAAAGGAGTGATGCAGACCGAGCCGCACTGACCTGTTATGCTCCTTATCGCGTTCATCCGGGTAAAAGTCGTTCGGATCAAAGAGAAGGCGTAAAAATCCTTTCTCGACATCCCGGTATCGGAACTCGGCCTGTATGCTTGTCTTTTCAGAGAAGCTGTACTGTGCAAAAAGATCGTAGATGTTCTGCTTCTGGTCGTTGTTCGCCCTGAAGCCTTCAGTCTGATAATGGAACTGGCCTGCGCTGAACGAGAACTTGTCATACACCCCCGAGGCTATCATTTCGTCGCCAAAGGTGCTGCTACCGCCTGCCACCCCGCTCATCTGAAGAGCGATCCTGTTTCGGTTGAACAGGGGATTGAATTCGTTGAACGAAGGGTCCGAAGGCCCCGCGCCTTCCAGGATAAAGAGGTTGCTCTCTGCCGACTGGGGCCTGACAGGAGTGATATTGATCGGTTGGAGAAGTTGCGACTGGAGCAGCTCGCTCACCCGCGCGATCTCGTGGCGCGGCAGGGCCGCATAGGAATCGGAAAGGAACCTGTGGGCCGAATAATTTCCGGGATCGGTATTAACCGACTTAGCCGCCTCTTCGAAGGCGAGCTGCTGGAAACCGAGGTCGCTGTAAATGGAGGAAAGGCTCGCGCTCCGGGCCGCGAGGTCTTCATCCAGAAGGAACTTCGAGCGGTAGACCTCGCGGTTGTCGTTCAGCTCTATCGCCTTCTGGAGGTCGTGCAGGGCCTCGACGGGCCTGTTTATGCTCTGCTTCCTGATCGCGTCATAGAACAGAGGCGTCGGGTCCAAGGGGTCGAACTCCTCTGCCTTGATAAACTGCTCAGCCGCTTTTTCATCCCGCTTCTCTTCGTAATATGCCTTTCCAAGATAACTCCTGATGAGTGAGCTGTCCGGGTTCAGGGTCTCTGCGATCTCGATCTGGTTTCTTCCCTCTGCAAGTCTGCCTTCCCTTATCGTTGCGAGTCCCAGACCGAGCCTCGGGAGCGGGTCTGCCTGATCAAGCATGACCGCCTTTTCGAAGGCCTCCTTCGCCTCTTTTGTCTCTACCTCCATAAGGTGCGCAAAACCGAGAACGGTCTGGGCTCGTGCGCTTTCAGGACTGAGGGAGGCAGCCTTCTTTGCCGCGTCCAGGGCCTCTTTGCGGTTGCCGAAGGAGAGCCACAGCTCGGACAGCCTTGCCCAGGCAAGGGCATTGTTGGGTTCGCTCTTCACCGCTTCCTTGAGGCTCTCCAAAGCGCCCTCTAAATCGAAACGCGCCTGCTGAGCATAGGAAATGGCGATGCGCGCGGCAGCGGAATCGGGATTCGCCTCGACCGCCTTCATCCCAAGCCCAAAGGCCTTTTCCTTGTCGTTCTGTGCAACGGCGATCACGGAGGCGACCGCAAGGGCGTCGCTGTTTCCCGGCGCTGCCTTCAGGGCCTGCTCTACCTCTGCCTTTGCCTCATCAACGCGTCCGACGAAGAGGAGAGAGGAGACCTTTGCGCGCCACTCTGCTCCGGGACGGGGCGCAACTTCAGAGGGCTGATAGGAAAAGACCGGCAGATAATAGAGCGTCCACTGTACGGCGTCCCTCGGCTTCGCCACTACTTTCAAGGCCGGGATCTGTCCTGCCGAGGCGACCGCGGACTGACCGCTCGCGATCAGGAGTGTGCCCCTGTCGTTGGTGAATTCGACCTTGCCCTCAAACACTGACATGAAGGTCTGATCGGTCTCAACCTTCACGAGGAACTCGGTCCCTTCGACCGTGGCGTTCACAAAAGGGGTCGTCACCTTCAGACTCCTCCGGAAACGGCTGAAGAAATGGGCGATGCCCTTTTGGAGGTTTATGAGAAACGTCTTTTCCTTTTCCTTGCCCGAAAAAACGATCGCGGTCTTCTGGTCGAGGCGGAGGACCGAGTCGTTGGTGAGCATGATGTCGGCCCTGGACCTCTCCTGCACCCTGATCGTGTCATCGGGGCAGTAGGTGTCGTTCAGGCGGACCGTCCGCCACTGCGTCTCCCCCTGCCTCAGTGCCTGGACGTCGCCCTGCACCGAGACCGCCTTGCCGATCGTCTCGGCGCACGTCTCTGCGTGCGAGAGGCGCGGAAAAAAGAAGACCGCCAGGATGCCCCAAAGAATTGCTGCCGCCGCGTAACTTCTCCTGCTCATTTTCATGTTTCCCCCTGTATGGCTTTATGACATGGTAAACTTGCATGGTCCATAACTTCCCTTTAGGTTAAGTCGGACCGAGGGGGTTACCCTCACTTCCTCTCCATTCTCACCACCCCGTCCCAGGACTCGCCGGGCGGGTTGTTCCTGAATTCCTCGCAGAGCCGGAGGTAAAAGCGTGAAGGACCGTCTTCCTCCATGCAATCGCCCGCTTCCCCGAATTTCACGCCTGCCTCGTCCCACAACTGACGCCTGAAAAGAGATAGGCCCTCCTGAAAAAGCCGGCAGCATTCTCTCCTCTGCGCATCCGCCTCCCCGATAGCGCAGATCAACTCATGGACCACGAGGGGCCTTGTCTTTCCCTCGGGAAGAAAGGCGCCGATCTCCCTTGCGAGGAGCCCTTCGGCATGCCTCATCACCTCACCGGAAACGAGTATGCGAGTACCGAGGTGCTTGTTCAGACCTTCGATCCTCGTTGCAGTGTTCACCATGTCTCCGACAGGGCGGTATTCGTAGTGGTCCGCAGCGCCCACATTTCCGAGGAGCAGCTGCCCCGCGTGCACGCCGATGCGTGTGCGGAGCCGCGGGCCCTCACGGTCGCGATTGAATTCCCGTACTGCACTGTCGATGCCGAGGGCTGCGAGGCATGCCTCGTCCCTCGGAAGATCCGCGGGGTCGGAGGATATCCACAGCGCGAGTGTGGAGTCTCCTATCACATCCGAGATGAACCCGCCGTGCTCCTTTACCGGCCCGAAGACTCTTTCATAGTATTCGTTCATCAGCCTGCCGAGTTGGCGGAGTTCCATCGTCTCTGCCAGGGAGGAGTAATGCTCCACATCCGTGCATATGCAGACCCCGTGGACGAGCCTGCCCCCCGCCTTCAACTCAGCGACATCTTCGGCCAGCCTCTCGGCCACTTCAGCCGGCACGTAGTGGCGGAAGGCCTTCGTAATGTTCCGCCGTTCCCTGTTCGCCTCTATGTATTTCGATAAAACCGCTCCGAAGAAAGCGAGGGGCATCTGGAAAAACAACGGGCTCACAAGAGGGTACCACCTGCCCAGGGACGCAAACTGATGCTCCGAAAAAAAGAGGTAAAGGAGGCCGAGGGCGATCAGCCCTCCTGCGGCGAGCGGAGCCGAAAAAACGCGGCAGAGGACCCCGACGAGGAGTCCCCACCAGAGCAGGAGGGCGATATGCGCAGCAGGACCGAGCGACCGGAGAGGCAGGTCTTCGATAAGGTTTGCGAAGGCCGTGGCAGCGATCTCGACCCCGCTTATATCCCGCCCGTCCTCCTGCGAAAAGACAGTATAGAAACCGTCCTTCTGCTCGAACTCAAGGAGCTCCGAAAGACCGACAAAGACCACTTTCCCCTTCATCGAGGGCGGCGAAGGAGGCCCCTCCCCGTTTGCCTTCTGTATCATGCGATAATACGGGACGGTCGTGATCGTGCCCGGGGGGCCGTAATAATTCAGGTAGAGGCTGTCGGGGTTCCGGTACATCTTTACGAGAGACGCAAGCCTCTGTTGCCCCGGAAGGTCGCCGGGGGCTGTCTTTGCGCGAGACATCCAGTTCAGCATGCCAGCTGACCCGGCAGGTTCCTTTTCGAAGATATTTCTTATCGCCAGGATCGTCTTTTCGATAGTCCCCGGGGTCGAGAGCATCTCCTTGCCGGGGAGAGTCTCCGGTAAGGGATAGGAACTCGCCTTCTTGAGGAGGCTGAGGAATTCGTCGTATACCTGCGTCGAGAAGATCTGGAAGGCGACCACCGGCAGAGTCGGCGTCTCCCCCGCCCCTGTGACGAAGGTCCAGTACTGGCTCACCCTCACCGGGACCTTCGGCAGGGGAAAAGGCGCGAGGGCCGAGGCGTTTTCTCCGATGGGTGTGACAGGGGGGAGCAGCCTCACGATGCTCACATCCCCGGAAGGCAGAGATTCCTTGCCGTTCAGGGAGATCTTTTCGCTCCTTATACGCTCGCAGAGCACGACGTTGCCGGCCTTCCCGACAGCCTCTGCAAAGACCCTGTCCTCTCCGGGGCTGCGGGCCTCGTCGAAGTACATATCGAAGGCGATGACCGAGGCCCCCTCTTTCGCCAGGTGCTCAACAAGGCGCGCGTGGAGGGTGCGGGGCCATTTCCTTGTGTCGTAGGGAAGACCGAGGTGATCGGCCGAGATTTTGTCTATGCTCACGATGATGACATCGGAAGGGGCCTTCCTCGGGCCCCTCAGCTTGAAGAGCAGGGAGAGGCCGAGCGTTTCTTCAAGGTCGCCTCCTAAAGGGGAAAGCCCGAAGATCAGACCTGTCAGTCCTATGAGAACGCCGAGCGTTATTGCCCTGGAGAGGCGGGACTTCAAGGCGAGCGCCACAAAAAAGATTCCGTCTTTGAGAGAACAGACGGAATCTTCGAATTTATGAGACCGGAAGCCGACCAGCGCAGAATCAGAGTCATCATCCCCAGAACGACTCCTCCTTCTCCACGCCGAGGCCGATCCCCCTTCCCTTTCGTCTGAATTGCCCTGTGTAATTAAACGAGAAAAGGCATAGAAATGTCAACCTCCCATCCGGGCGACAATAATCGTAAGTTTAGGTCGAAGATTCAGTGAAGGCTCGGAGCATCCCGTCCTCTGATTGTATGACGGCGGGCAGAGCATCTCTCAAATCCTTTTGAGGCGATAAAATTTGATGAGAGATGGTGTCGGGTATCAGGACTTCGCTGAATGGTGTTTCCCGCTCTTATAGAAAGAGGCAAAAGCCTCGGAGCGGAGCAAGAATGAGCACGGGGACTCCGTCCCGCCGAAAATTCATTATAAAATCTCCCTTAACCCAACGCGGGGGCAAGAGGGGTTATGTGATATAATTCTTTGTCATGGACTCGAAGGGGAGCATCGCGAAATCCGCAGGGGTGATGTCTGCGGCGACCCTGATCAGCCGCGTTCTCGGTTTTGCAAGGGACATGATCTTTGCGCTCTATTTCGGGGCAACCGGGGTCTCCGACACCTTTTTCGCCGCCTTCAAAATCCCTAATCTCTTGCGCGAGCTCTTTGCGGAAGGCTCGATGTCCTCCGCCTTCATTCCGGTCCTGACCGAGTACCGTCAAAAACACGGTGACGAAGAAGCGAAAAGGCTCGTGAAGATAACCTTCAGCTTTCTCGTTGTCGTCGTCGGAGTCGTGTGCGTCCTCGGCATTGTCTTCTCCCCTGCGATCGTTACGGTCATCGCCCCGGGCTTCCTCGGTTCTCCCGAAAAATTCTCCCTGACCGTGCTCTTGACGAGAATAATGTTCCCTTTCCTTCTCTTCATAAGCCTCGCAGCCCTTGTGATGGGCGCCCTGAATACGAAAAAGGTGTTTTTTACTCCTGCCCTCGCACCGGCGATGTTGAACATAACCCTCATCCTGAGTATCGTTTTTTTCGAATCAAGGGCGAAGCAGCCGATCACCGCCGCTGCGATCGGGGTCCTGGTCGGCGGTTGTGTCCAGTTTGCCTTCCAGCTTCCTTCCTTTTTCCGAAGGGGATACGGCCTCGGTTTCGATGCCTCCTTCGGTCATCCCGGCCTCAAACGCATGTCTATCCTCCTGGTCCCGGCGACCCTTGCCCTTGCAGTGAACCAGATCAATATCGTCGTGGGCAATATACTCGCTTCCTTTCTGCCTGCCGGAAGCATCACCTATCTCTTCTACTCGATGAGGCTTATTCAATTCCCCGTAGGCATCTTCGGCGTTGCGATGGGGACCGCCGTGCTCCCGAGTCTGTCGGAACATGCCGTAAAGGGAGATTTCGACAGGCTGCGGGAGGATTTTTCCTTTGCCCTGAGGCTGCTCTTTTTTATCACCGTGCCCTCCATGATAGGTCTGATTGCGCTCAGGGAACCGATAGTGAACCTGCTCTTTCAGAGGGGCAAGTTCGACTATGCGGCCACCCTGGGCACTGCAGAGGCGCTCCTGTTTTACGCGATCGGCATATGGTCCATAGTCGGCGTCCGCGTGATCACCGCTGCATTTTATTCGATGCAGGACACAAGGACTCCCGTCAAGATCGCGCTGGTGGGCATGGCGTCCAATCTGCTGCTCAGCCTTGCGCTTATGGGCCCCCTGAGACACGCGGGCCTTGCTCTCGCGAATTCCCTTGCCTCGGGCGTGAACTTCCTCCTCCTCTTCTATTTCCTTAGGAGGAAAATGGGACGCATCGATGCAAAGAAGATATTCGCGTCGTTTCTCAAGATCTGCATCGCATCGGTAGTCATGGGGATTTTCGGCTGGTTTCTCCTGCACGGCGACCTATGGACGATCTCCGGAAAGACCGCCGAAAAAACGATATACCTTTCCGGAACGGTTATGGTATGCTTTTGTATCTATCTGATCATCAGTTTCCTGCTCAGGGGCGAGGAAATGCATTATCTCTATGAAAAAGTGAAAAACAGGCTGAACAGGAGGGTCGCATGATTATCAGAGTGCTCGGCGTTGGGCCCCTCGAGGCGAACTGTTTCATACTGGGGGACGAGAATTCGGCAAAGGCGATGGTGATAGACCCGGGCGATGAGCCGGACAGGATCATGGATGCCGTGCGGGCCGGGGGCCTTTCAGTCGAACAGATCGTATGCACCCATGCACATTTCGACCATGTGGGAGCGGTGCCGGACCTCAAGAAAGAAACGAACGCGAAGATCGTCCTCCATCAGGATGAGTTGGAGATGTATCGGGCCGCGAAAGATATGGCTGCCTTTTGGGGGTATGCCCTTGAACCGCTTCCCGAACCCGACCTCCTTGTGAAAGAGGGCGACGAACTTCGCACCGGGAGCCTTCTTTTCAGGGTGCTTCACACCCCCGGCCACAGTCCGGGAGGCATTTGCCTTTTCGGGGAAGGGGTGGTCGTTACCGGGGATACCCTCTTTGCCGGGTCCGTCGGGAGAACGGACTTTCACGGAGGGGATATGAGCCGGCTGAAACGCTCCTTCGAAAGGCTCCTCGCCCTTCCTCCGGAAACGAGAGTACTTGCCGGACACGGTCCCGATTCGACGATAGGCAGGGAGCGTTCGGAGAATGTTTTCTCAAAATTATTTGCTTGACAAAACCGTTGCCAACTGGCATATTTAGTTTACAGAATGCCATGAGAATGTTCTACGAAAAGGCCTCAGGAAATTTTTGATTCTTTGAGGCGCCATACCCCAGGTCGTTGCGACTTGGGATTTTATTTTCAGGAGGAAGAATGGGAAAGAAGCTTTACGTCGGCAACGTGTCGTTTCAGGCGTCGGAAGACGACCTGAGGGAACTCTTTGCGAAGGCGGGAGAGGTCATGTCCGCCAAGTTGATCACCGATCCTGCAACGGGCAGAGCGAGAGGGTTCGGGTTCGTCGAGATGGGCTCCGATGCGGAGGCCCAGAAGGCCATCTCGACGCTGAACGGGACCAGTTTCATGGACAGAAATCTCATCGTAAGCGAGGCAAAGCCTCAGGAGAGAAGAGAGAGGGGACCGAGAGGAGACCGCGGCAGTTTCGGGACCAGAAGACCAGGGGGAAGATAGTTTAGCTCCTTCCGGGAGTGAGTCAGGATTCCTTCAAGAGCATAGATCCCAGAGATAGGCCCAATTCCTTTGAAACTACTTCGCACTTGGACTGAAAGAGGTAGAATGTCGCCTTTTCAGGGCTGGTGAAGGTCTCGAAGTTCGCCTGCCCCTTGCTTATGACGAATCGGGCGGCCGCGTATCGCCGGCGGAAATCCTGGGATGTCCACTCAAGCACAGTGCCTACGGCATCCGAGCCGTTGTCGATCACTTCGCACACCCCGGCAAGGCCCGTCCCGACCGCGTCTTCTCTGGTGCAATCATTGATCACCGCAGAGCCCTTCACGACTGCGGTCACCTTCGCGCCGCGCGATGAAAGTTCCTCGATAAGGATCCTGTCGAACACGACCTCGCCTGCATTGTCGAGCAGATAGAGGACTTCGGGTGCAGCGGAAAGCGCCTTCGTAAAGCTGCGGTAATCATCGACGGCGATCGGGCCCCGGAGTGCCCTCCCTACGGTGCCCTCGACGTCGACCGAAGTAAATATGCCGAAGTCGATTACGTTGCCGGCAATCGCAAGTCTGGAGGCTGTCCAGAGGGGATCGCTGCTTTCCCGGACTATTTTCTTCAGCGAAGGATAGAGTCCGAGAGCGATCCGGTTATACTCCTCCTTTATGCCCCGGAAAGGGTCGGCCCCGAGAGAATCCCGTATCTTCCTGTGGATAAATGTGGTGGTATATGCAGGGGGTCTCGAGGTGTCGGCGTTCCCGATGTCTTCGAGCACCGCCTTCAGGATCTCTTCCTGGAGCCCAATGTCCCTCGTACCGTGTCTCAGGGCGATGACCGATTGTCTCAGGAAACAGGGAAAACAGTCGATATGGATTCTCACCGCTTCTTCAGGGAACCGGCTTTTTTCGCGACATCGAGGGCCATCTTTTTCCTGTATGCGGCCAGCCTTTTTACGATCTCCCCGTCCTTCCTTCCGATAATCTGGGCGGCAAGGATTGCTGCGTTCTTGGCCCCGGCCCTGCCGACCGCCACGGTCGCCACAGGAACGCCCGGCGGCATCTGGACAGTGCTCAGGAGCGAATCAAAGCCCTGAAGGGGCGAGGAACTGAGGGGAATGCCGATCACCGGAAGGAGCGTGTGGGCGGCTACGGCCCCTGCGAGATGCGCTGCCGCGCCCGCAGCAGCGATGATCACCTCTGCGCCCCTCTTTTCGGCCTCCGTCGCGAGTTTCCGAACCCGGTCGGGTGTCCGGTGTGCAGAGGCTACCGTCATTTCGAAGGGGATCCCGAATTCCGTGAGGATCCTGCCCGTCTCTTCCACGACAGGGAGGTCCGACTCGCTTCCCATAATGATCAAAACCTGTGGCTTCATAATTACTCCTCCGCAACGCGTCATGCCTAATCGGTTTTCAGTCCGTTACGCATCACGCTTTACTGATCACGGCCTTCTCAACGCCCTGTCGGCGATGTCCGTGCGGTAATGCATTCCCTCGAAATGGATCTTCCCGACCGCCCGATAGGCCTTCTCTTTCGCGCTGCCTATGTCCGAACCGAGGGCGGTGACTCCGAGCACGCGCCCCCCCGCGGTTACGATATTGCCGTCGTCAAAGGCCGTCCCTGCATGGAAGACTGCGACGTCCGGCTCATCCCTGAAACCGTCCAACCCCGAGATCACTTTGCCCTTGTCGTATTTCCCGGGATAGCCCTTCGAAGCGAGCACGACGCAGACGGAGGATTTCTGCTTCCACCTGATATCGAGCTCGGACAACTTTCCGTCGAGCATGGCGAAGGCGATATCGACGAGGTCGGTGTCGAGCCTCGACAAAACCGGCTGCGTCTCCGGGTCCCCCAGCCTGCAGTTGAACTCGAGGACGGAAGGGCTTCCGTCCCTGATCATCAGCCCTGCGTAGAGTATGCCCTTGTACTGGATCCCCTCGGCCTTCAGTCCCCGCATCACGGGCCACATCACCTTTTCCATGATTTCCGCTTCGAGCTTTTCCGTAACCACAGGAGCAGGGCTGTATGCGCCCATGCCTCCGGTGTTGGGCCCCTTGTCGCCGTCGAATATCCTCTTGTGATCCTGGGAGCTCGCCATCGGCTTTACCGTTTTGCCGTCGCAAAAGGCCATGAAGGACGCCTCTTCCCCCTCCAGGCACTCCTCCACCACCACCCTGTCGCCTGCGCTGCCGAAGGCCTTCTCCTTCATGATGAGTTTGAGCGCGGCTATCGCTTCATCCATGGTGCCGGCCACGAACACGCCTTTGCCCGCAGCAAGACCGTCCGCCTTGATCACGATCGGTGTGCCTTTCATTCGCACATGGTCTTCGGCGTGGACAGAGGAGCTGAAGACGCTGTATCCCGCCGTCGGGATACCGTATCTCCTCATGAAGTCTTTTGCAAAGACCTTGCTCGATTCGAGCTGCGCCGCCTTCCTTGTCGGCCCCAGCACCCTTCTTCCCTCTTTTTCGAAGGCGTCAACGATGCCCCTCGAAAGGGGCTCCTCGGGACCGACTATGGTGAGGTCGACCCACTCATACTTCACGAAATCGATCAGGGCTCCGAAATCGTTCGTCCCAACATCGATGCATTCGGCTATTTCCGAAATCCCCGCGTTCCCGGGCGAGCAGTATATTTTGTCGATGTGGCGGGACTGGGCCAGCTTCCAGACGATCGCATGCTCCCTTCCCCCCCCGCCGATCACGAGAACTTTCATATCACCTGTTCCTCTCTTCTCCTTCGCTCATACGAAAAACTTCATACGAAAAAAACTCGCCATTTGTCATTCCCGCAAGCGAAGCGCGTCGAGAATCCTTCTGAAAAAGAAGAAAGATTCCGGGCAAGCCGGAATGACAGGATAAGTAATCATGTCCTTTTGCCTTCGACCTCATTCACAGGTCAGGCGCGATATTATAGCACGTCCCGGACAAAACTCTTGCGTCATCCGCCCCGCGCTTCCGGATCAATGCCTGAAGTGCCTGACGCCGGTGATCAGCATCGCCATATCAAATTCGTCTGCGGCCCGTATCACCTCTTCGTCTTTTACCGAGCCGCCAGGCTGCACTACCGCGGTCACCCCGGCCTCGTGGAGCGCGTCGATTCCGTCCCTGAACGGGAAAAACCCGTCTGAGGCCGCAGCAGAACCCTTCACCGTCTCGCCCGCATTCAGAAGCCCGATCTGTGCAGAAAAAACCCTTTTTGTCTGGCCGATTCCGATGCCTGCGGTCCGGTCTTTGAAGGCATACACAATCGCATTGGATTTCACATGCTTGCAGACCTTCCAGGCAAAGGCCATCGCCTCGTATTCATCCCTGGTCGGCTGACGCTTCGTCACAGCCCTGACCGTCATGATGTCCTCCGAAGAGTAGTCCCACCCCTGAAGGAGCAGACCCCCCGCGATCCTCTTCATGTCCCAGGAGTCGGGCCGCCTTTTTTCGGGCGACAATATCTCCGGGAGCTCGAGCAGTCTCACATTCGGCTTCTTCGAAAAGACTTCGAGTGCCCCTTTCGTAAAGGACGGGGCGATCACAACTTCGAGAAAAAGCCCGCTCATCTCCTTCGCCGCCTCCTCATCCACCTCCGTATTGAATGCCACAACCCCTCCAAAGGCCGATACGGGATCCGCCTTCGCCGCCCTCCTGTACGCCTCAGCAGCAGTTTCTCCGAGCGCCGCTCCGCAGGGGTTGTTGTGTTTGATGACCGCACAGGCTTTCTTGTCGAACTCGAGCGCCAGCAGAAGCGCGGAATGGGTATCGAGGTAGTTGTTGAAAGACATCTCTTTTCCCTGGAGCACCTTTGCGTCGGGAAGAGACAGCCCCCCTGTCCTCTCTTTGTATATCGCGGCTTTCTGGAAAGGGTTTTCGCCGTATCGCAGGACAGAGACCCTGTTGAAGGTCGGGGTAAAATGCTCCGTAAATGACCTTTCCCTCTCAGTGACTCCCGCCAGGTAATCAGCGATAAGCGCATCGTAGTGCGCCGTGTGCGCAAAGACCTTTCCCGCAAGCCCGAGTTTCGTTTCTTTGCTGATTTCGCCGCGGGAAGACTTCATCTCTTCAAGGATCTTTCCGTAATCCCCCGGATCGACAATCACAGCGACATCCTGGAAGTTCTTTGCAGCAGCCCTGAGCATCGTGGGGCCGCCGATGTCGATGTTCTCGATCGCCTCCTCGAACGTCACATTCGGCTTTGAGACGGTCTCCTCGAAAGGATAGAGGTTCACCACCACCATGTCGATCGGCTCGATGCCGTGCTTCCCTATATCTTCCATGTCCTTCGGGTTGCTCCTCCGCGACAGGAGGCCTCCGTGGATTTTCGGGTGGAGCGTCTTCAGCCTGCCGTCGAGCATCTCCGGGAAACCTGTATAATCCGAGACTTCGACGACCGGAATCCCTGCGTCTCGCAAGGCCCTGGCGGTCCCTCCTGTGGAAAGGATCTCGATCCCCGCCGCTGAAAGCTCCCTTGCGAACTCCGCGATGCCCTTCTTGTTCGAGACACTCATGAGTGCTCTCTTCACCATAATTCCTCCTTATAGAATCCCTTTTTCCCTGAGGCTCACGTAGGTCCCTTCGCCGATGATCACATGGTCGAGGACCCGGATTCCGATAATGTCGCCCGTTGCCTTCAGGCGTTCGGTAACCGCGATGTCATCCCTGCTCGGCTCCGGATCTCCGCTGGGATGGTTGTGGACAAAGATGATCGCAGCTGCAGACTCCCGTATCGCATCCCTGAAGGCCTCTCTGGGATGAATCAGGGAGTTCGTGAGCGTCCCTTCGGAAACCTTCACCTCCCTGACAAGCCTGTTCTTCGCATCGAGAAGGAGAGAAAAAAATATCTCCTTCTTGAGATTCCGGAATCGGGGGGGCGAAGTGCGCATTCACCCTGTGGCTCGAGGAGAACGATGCGTTGCTTTGAGACGACTCCCCCATCATCCTCTTTCCCAGGGCGAAAGCCGCTTTGATCTGAGCTATTTTCGCATTTCCGAGCCCCTTGAGCGAGGACAGTTCGGCTGTGGAAGAACTATCGATATTCCTGAGGCCCCCGAATCTATCGAGGAGCTCCATCGCAAGCGTCACGACTCCTTTTTCCCTGTTTCCCGTCCTTAGGATGATTGCGAGAAGCTGAGCATCGGAAAGACTTTCCGCACCGTACCTGAGGAGCCGTTCCCTCGGTCTCTCGTTTTCGGGCCACTCTTTCACTTTCGGACCAGCCATGAGGTCGTTTTCCCTGGATGGTTATTCTATCAGTTTTCCCCTGTTTTTGCGCGCTCTTTTTATCCGTTTTCCCGCGCGCGATCCCGGCTTCCCGGCAGAAGCGTAAGACTTTTCTTACGGGCGGCTTCCCTTTGGCCTACAGATAAATCAACCCTGGTTCCGATTTCTTCGGGGACCTTTCGCGGCCTAACCTGAAAGCGGGTGAACACTTGGCATTCATCGAAGAAGGAGGTAGATAATTTTGCTAAGAAACCGCCAGAGGCAGAGAAGGGACGAGTCGGGCGGCAGTCGTGGGATTGTTCCGGGCCTGGGTTATTTTACCTTCGAGCCGGGCTTCACCTCCCGGTCCAGGGTGAGAAAAGAAGGTCTTCCGTCTTCGTCCGTAGCAGCGAGGAGCATGCCCTGCGATTCGACTCCCATCAGTTTTGCGGGCTTGAGATTCGCAACAACGACAATCTCCTTGCCGACGAGGTCCTCAGGGTCATAGACTTTGCCGATCCCGGCAACGACCTGCCTTTCTTCTCCGATGTCCACCCTGAGTTTAATAAGTTTGTCGGACCTCTCGACCCGCTCGGCGCTGAGCACCCTGCCGATCTTCAACTCAACTTTTGCAAAATCTGCTATTGAAAGCAGTTCTTTTTCAGCCTGCTCTGTCATTTTCGGTTTCTCCTTTTTCCCGGTCTCAACTTTAACGGACTCTACCGCTTTCACTGCATCTTCTATTCTCGGGAAGAGGTGTCCTCCTTTAGAAACCTTTATTTCATAGGTGGGCCGCCATTCCCAATAGAAAACCTGAGGATACTGATCCACTTCCGAGATGCTCTGTCTAACCTCATCTACCAACGATTTGAGCCCCAGTTGCGTCCATATTTTCTCAGCCGTTGTCGGCATGAATGGAAAGAGACAGACTGCGACCAGCCGCAATGCGTTCCAAAGATTAAATAGTACCCTCTCAAGCTCTTGCTTATTATTGTTTTCTGCAAGCTTCCAAGGCTCTTTTTGGGCGACATGATTGTTTGCCGCACTGATTGCCTTCCAAGTGCGTTCAAGTATGGTGGTAAACTTCAGATTTGACCAGTGACGGTAATTCTCCCAGATATCATCCTGATAAGTTACAGGAGCTAATACATCATCACATTCCGCTGCAAAAGGATTGGATCCCTTGCTATCCCCCGTCGGAACATTGATCTTCCCACCGAAATACTTTTCGGCCATCGTCAGAAACCTGCTCAGGAGATTCCCGAGATCATTGGCAAGGTCCGTGTTGATGCGCCGTATCAACGCCTCCTCTGAAAAATCACCGTCAAGTCCGAAAGACACCTCCCTGAAGAGGAAATATCTGAACGCGTCCACTCCGTATTTGTCCACCATTGCGTTGGGGTCCACCACGTTGCCCAGAGACTTCGACATCTTCCTCCCCTCGACGGTCCACCATCCGTGGGCAAAGATATTCTCCGGCAGGGGCATTTCAAGCGCCATCAGCATTGTCGACCAATAGACCGCGTGGGTGGTGAGAATGTCCTTTCCTACGAGATGGTGGTCCGGAGGCCACCATGGCTCCGCACCCCCCGGCGCAAGATACCTCGTCGCCGAATAATAGTTTACGAGCGCATCAAACCAGACATAGGTGACGAAATCCGGATCGAAGGGTAAAGGAATGCCCCAGGTGAGCCTCTGTCTCGGCCTCGAAATGCAGAGGTCCCCGAGCGTGTTGTTCCTCAGAAAGCCGAGGACCTCGTTCCTGCGGGTTTCCGGCAGGATGTAGGACGGATTGCTTTCGATAGAGCTGACGAGCCTCTCCTGATACTTCGACATGAGAAAGAAGTAATTCTCTTCATGAATTTCTTCGACGGGCCTGCCGCAGTCCGGGCAGTTGCCGTCGATAAGGTCTTTTTCAGTCCAGAACCTCTCGTCGGGAGTGCAATACCATCCCGAGTACGCCTTTTTTACGATTTCACCCTTGTCGTAGAGACGCCGGAGAAGCTCCCGGACCACCTCCTTGTGCGGTCCGTCCGTCGTGCGTATGAAGGCGTCATATGCAATGTTCAGCCTTTTCCAGAGTTCCTTGAAATTCCCGACCATGATGTCGGCCTGTTCCTGAGGCGACCGGCCCTTCTCCGACGCAGCCTTTTCGACTTTCTGTCCGTGCTCGTCGGTCCCGGTAAGGAAAAAAACTTTCCTACCGAGGAGCCTGTTCCGCCGTGCAAGAATATCAGCAGCAACAGTCGTGTAGGCGTGTCCGATATGGGGCACGTCATTTACGTAGTAGATAGGCGTTGTCACATAGAAACGGTCCTTCACCGCTGATGCCTTTTCCTGCGGCGCCTCCTGCGCCTGTGGAACTTCTTCTCCTCCGGAGCGGCTCCCGCCGGGAGGGCGCCTGAGGTCCCTTCCTTGCTTTCCTGCTTCACCTCCGCAGCCTCGCCCTTTTCCGGAACGCCGGGAGCGCGGGAAAACGACGCATGTTCGGGGCCCTCCTTTTTTCCATGATTTGCCGGGCCGGCCGGTCCTTCCCCGGAGATAGAAAGGTGCGGCTTCTCCGAAGCCTCTGCAGGGCCTCCCCCCTCCACTGTCCGCGTTCTTACACTCTCCTCCTGCCGGTACGCCTCTTCACCCTCGTTATATTCGTAGCTGAGGCAGCACATCAGCCTTCCGCAGACACCCGAGAGTTTGTTAGCGTTCAGCACGAGTTCCTGACTTTTCGCCATCTTGATGGATATCGGTTCGAATGTTGTGAGAAACTTCTTGCAGCACAACTCTCTTCCGCATATTCCGAGGCCGCCGAGCATCTTCGCTTCGTCCCTCACGCCGATCTGCCTCATCTCTATCCTTGTTTTGAATTTCGCCGCCAGGTCCTTCACGAGCTCCCTGAAATCGATCCTGCCCTCCGCGGCAAAATAGAAGATGATGCGCTTCCTGTCGAGGGTCACTTCCGTACAGATAAGCTTCATCGGAAGGCCTCTCGCCATTATCCTTTCAAGGCAATATGTCCTTGCGTCTGCCTCAAGACCCTCGTTTTCCTTCTTTTGCCTCAGGTCTTCCTCAACGGCCCTTCTCAGCACCTTCTTGAGCTCCTTCGGCGCATTTACGAAAGGATGCTTTTCGATTATTACATTCCCTATACTCAGCCCCAGTTCGGACTCGACGACGACCGAATCCCCTTTTCTGAGATCGAGACCATCGACCTCAAAATCGTATATCTTTCCGCATGACTTGAATCTTATCCCGACGACATCAGGCATTCCCTGCTCCGTTCGGGGAAAGGTGTTCGACAAATGTCCCGTAACTGCTTCTGCCGTCCATAGCCGCAGCTATCCGTTCCCTTCTCCCAAAGCTTTCACGAGAGAAGACGTATAATTCCATGTGATCGCCTTGTTCAAATTAAAATCCATCTGCCCCTTCAGCGAGGTCAGAGTAGTGTAGGTTCTTATTATACCTTTTATATCCATCGTTTTGGCCATTTCGGAAAGCAGTCCGGTCTTGTCGCGATTCAGGAGCCCGCCGGCAACTGCGCGTCCGGGCGAAACCTCATTCCCCCCGCTCTCTTCGCCGCGTCCCCCGGTAATCTTCAGCACCGCCAAGTCCCTCAGGATCAGAAAGGTCATATCAAACCAGCGCTCCATCTCTTCCCGGTCCGCCCATGTCTCGTTCCCGCCGTAAAGCATGCCGTGAAACAGGGCGAAAAAGCGTTCGCGCTCCTTTTCTCCTTCGGGAGAAACGGCAAGCCCGGGTCTTCCCATCGAAAGCCGGACAAGGGTCGCGAGCGCGTCACCTGCCGGGCGGGATCCCCCATCGGTGAGAACCTTTTCTATTACCTTTCCGCACTCCTCCGGTGTGAGGGGGACGAAATGTATCCGGGAGCACCTCGACCGTATCGTCTCCGGGAGGCTGTCCGGATTGGAGGAGATCAATATCAGAAGGCTCTCATCGGGCGGCTCTTCCAGGGTCTTGAGAAAGGCATTCGCAGCAGACTGGTTCATCGTCTCCGCATCGTCCAGGATCACAACCTTTCTCCTGCCCTCGAAGGGTCTGAGGGACAGGGCATCTTCGACCGCCCGTATTTCACTTACGCGGATCTCCCCTTTTTCCGGCGCAAGCATAACGAGGTCCGGATGCGTTCCCGCATCGATCTTACGGCACGAGGGGCACGCGTCACATGCGTCGACGCCCGGGGCCTGACCGGCGGACGTGCCGCCTTCCCCTGTTCCGCCGCTTTCCGCAATCAACGCCTCGCGGTTGTTGCGGCAATTCAACGCCTTGGCGAGATTGAGGGCGGCATACCTTTTCCCGATGCCGGATTCTCCCGAGAAGAGGTATGCCGAAGGGACTTTCCCTCTTTCGAGGGTACGCAAGAGGATGCGCGTCGCCCTCTCCTGGCCTATGATGCCCTTAAACGCCATGAACCCGTTGTTTTCGCATGCGATACCTTCAGTTGCGCCTGTGCGGAGCGTACTTCATTATAACAGGTTTCCCCCGTCTTCTTTCCCGCCCCACCGGCGGAACTGCGGTTGTTTTGGATGCCCATATGTGCTAGAATCGCTCAGTAACCGGAGATGAGCGCAGATGCCTGAACTGATGAAGAGAAGGTCAAAAAAGAGCGGTCTTCCGCCGGGCACCCTCGTCCACATCGGCGAGAAAAAAACCGGTGAGACAAAAGTCACCGTAATCGATTACAGCGAGACGGAGTTTCGGGAACAGCAGTTCGACGCGATTGAGCAGTGTTTCCTCTTCAAGGACACTCCTTCGGTGACCTGGATCAATGTCGACGGTCTTCACAACGTCGAGTATATACAGAAGCTCGGCGATTGCTACGGGTTTCACCCCCTCGTCCTCGAAGACATTCTGAATACGGACCAGCGCCCGAAGACAGAGGACTTCGGAGAGTATCTGTACATCGTCCTGAAGATGCTCCACGACGGGGAAAGTGCCGAAACCGTGACGGAACAGATCAGTCTGATCCTCGGCCGGAATTTCGTCGTCTCCTTTCAGGAAGGTATCGAGGGGGATGTATTCAACCCGATCAGGGAAAGGCTCAGAACGGCCAAGGGACGCATACGGGGCATGGGCGCCGACTATCTCGCCTACTCGCTGATCGACGCAATTGTCGACAATTACTTTGTGGTTCTCGAAAAGATGGGCGAACGGATCGAAGACCTCGAGGAAGAGCTCGTACAGACCCCTTTGGCCGGGACACTCCAGGAACTGTATCACTTGAAAAGGGAGATGATCTTTCTGAGAAAGGCGGTCTGGCCGCTGCGGGAGGTGATAAATTCTCTGGGACGGGCGGAATCTCCCCTCATCAGTGAATCCACCAGGATATACCTGAGGGACATTTACGACCATACCATCCAGGTCATTGACGCCATAGAAACATCGAGGGATATGCTCACGGGAATGCTCGACATCTATCTTTCGAGCATGAGCAACAGGATGAATGAGGTCATGAAATTCCTCACGATCATCGGCACTATATTTATTCCCCTCACTTTTATTGCGGGGGTGTATGGGATGAATTTCGAACATATGCCGGAACTCAAATGGCGGTGGGGGTACTTCGGGCTCTGGGGGGTGATGGCCGGAATAGCGGTCTTCATGCTTCTGTACTTCAAGAGAAAACGATGGCTTTAACCGCAGGGCTCGAGCGGCGCATCAGAAGATATCCGACCACACCTTGATCGCGGTGGCGGAAATGATGAGCGCTAGGAGCCACCGCAGAAACTGTGTCTTGGTCCGTTGACTCACGTAACCGCCGACTCGTGCGAAGGGGATCGCGCCGAGAAGGAGCAGCGCGGCAGTCCTGAAGGGGACCTGTCCTGTCGCGATCTTGCCCGCCAGCCCCGCTGTCGAAGAAAAGAGGCCGATCGCAAGCGTACTTCCGAGCGCCACCCTCAAAGGAACTTTCAGGATATATAAGAGGATCGGGATGATGATGAAGGCCCCGCCCTGGCCGACCATGCCGAGGAAGAAGCCGATCGTTATGCCGATCGAGACCGCAGCCGGTCTGCTGAAGGAAACCTTGTCTTCCCTCAAATCGTCCTTTGCGTAACTGCGCGGGATAAACATCATCACCGAGGCGGTGAGCGCCATGACTGCGAAGATAAAAAGAAGCGGCTTATCGGATACGGTCTTCGAAAAAACCGCCCCCGCGAGTGACGAGAGGAATAGGGAAAGTCCGAGTGTCAGGACGAGGCCCTTGTGTACCAGCCGCTGCGTATGATAAAAAAGCATTGCGGAAAGGGACGCAAAGAAACCTTGGATCATGGTCAGCCCCGTTATGCTCTTCACGTCTATTGCGGGCAGACCGAAAAGGGGCGGCAGATAGAGAAGAAAGGGGAACATGATGATCCCGCCGCCGATGCCGAGCAGCCCCGAACAAAACCCTACGGCAGAGCCCGCAGAAAAAAGAAATACATAGAAGGCAAAAGGCATGTACCTCCCCTGGCACCCGTTACAGGCTGACAGCTCTATGAAGAATTCCTGTACGACTCATGAGAACTATCTCACATCTCTCTCCATCGTCGGGTCTCAATCGTCATTCCCGCGCAGGCGGGAATCCAGTTTTTCCGGGACGTTCTGGATGCCCGCCTGCGCGAGCATGACGGCTTTCTTGCAGAAAACCAATTTTGAGACAGGTTCTGAGGAAATCTTCCTCAAGGCTTTATCGAAAGATCGCACGGTGAAAGAGCGGGAGCTATGCCACTTCGATATCATGCGGACAAACCAAATTCGGAAGAGGCTTGTCTCCCGCCACAAGCGAGCCCCGCTCATCTGAAATCTCAGTCGACGAAAATCCGTTTGCGGTTCTTCCCGCTTTCGTCCGTGATAGCGCCGATATACGCCGCCAAAATGCCTTCCCTTTCGAGGGCCCCGACGAGGATTTCTTTACTTTCGGCAGGCACGAAGATGAGAAGGCCGCCGGATGTCTGCGCATCGTACATCAGGACCCGCGTCGTGTCCGCGACGCCCGGGGACCACTCGACGTACTCCGTGTAGGTCTTTTCATTCGCCCGGGTTCCGCCGGGTATCCTCCCCATGCCCGCGATCCCTGCCGCATCTTTAAAGAAGGGTATCCGGGATGAATGCAGTCGTGCCCGGAGCTTGCTCGCGGTGAGCACCTCGTTCAGATGCCCGATAAGCCCGAAACCCGTTATGTCCGTGGCGGTGCTCACCCCGACCTCCCTCATGATCTCGCTCGGCCTCTTGTTCAGGGTCGCCATGGCCTTTGTGACTTCTTCGATTGCAGCCTCATCGCAGAGACCCGCCTTTATTCCGGTAGTGACGATGCCGGTGCCGATCGGTTTGGTAAGAATCAGTGCGTCCCCCGACTTCGCCTTTGTGTTGTCGTAAATCTCCCGGGGATGAATGAGCCCCAGGACGGCAAAGCCGTACTTCGGCTCTTTGTCCTTAACAGTATGCCCCCCAATAATCGACACCCCGGCCTCGGTCATCTTGTCGATGCCGCCCCGCATGATCGATTTGGCAAAAGGAAGAAACGGAGCCTCGCCCGGAAAAGAAGCGAGATTCAGCGACGCAACAGGCCTTCCTCCCATGGCATACACGTCCGACAGGGAATTGGCGGCGGCAATAGCGCCGAACCAGTAGGGATCATCCACGATGGGCGTGAAATAGTCCGCCGTGAAGACGACGGCGATCTCATCGGTGATCCGGTAAACTCCGGCATCGTCTGCATTCGACGCGTCGACCAGCACATTCGCGTCCGCTATCTGAGGCAGCTGTCCCAGCACGTAGGACAGGTCCGAAGGACTGAATTTCGACGCTCAGCCGGCGCAGCTCGAGAGATCGGTAAGCTTAATCTCCATGTGTCGCACCTCCTTTCTCAGTGTTTCCGCATCCCCGGATATTTACCCTTCTTCGTGACAGGGCAGCACTCAGGCGCCGGAAGAGATTCACAATAATCTTTTTCCAGCAGCTCGAGCAGATCGGGAATGATCGGATCGACCAGGAAATAGCACCTCAGGCGCCCGTCCATATAATAATCGATGATCCCCCGGTTTCTGAGCGAGGCGAGGTGCTGAGAAAGGTTGGGCTGATTTATCTCGATCAGCTCGCCGAAGTCGCTTACGCACTTGACGCCTTTCTTCAGTTCTTCAAGGATCCTCACCCTTACCGGATGGGCGATAACTCTCAGCAATTCGACCCTCTGTCCGAACGACCTCATGCCGCCCCCCTCCCGACCATGAATATTAGAATGGTTCTCTATGCTTTGTAAAGGGTCTCTCACCTTTTCTCTTCTCTCTCGCTCTCGAGCAACTGCCACTCAGCATACCCCTTTTTCCTCTCGATGAGTTTCTCACCCCTGAGTCTAATCCCGGTCTTCAGAGGGTGGGTCTTGATTGTGACATAAGCCCTCACGATATTCGCAATTGCAGCTTCCTGGAAGACAAGTTCCGACCCGTCCTTCAGGCGCACCGTCGTCCTCAGATGGCCGTGTCCTTCAGGCGCTTCCAGGGCAATCTCCCCTATGTCCTCATTCTTTATGATCATCGCCAGGCACGCAGGATAGAAATATTATACCTCCTCTCATACAGGTTTTGAATAAATCCCGGGCTTGCACGCGAAGACGAGCGCGAAGAGAGGGGGGCATCGTCCGCCCCGGGACCGGTTCGCAGGGGGGCGAAAGCGGTACAAAGGACACTTGACAACAGCTGCCCGGTATGCAAGAGTGAATTTCATGGAGCAGAGAAAGATACTACTCGGGATTTTTCTCTTTTCCTTTTCTTCCCTCTCCTATGAAATAGCCCTGACAAGGGTCTTCTCGATCTCCCTCTGGTACCATTTCGCCTTCCTGGTAATAACTCTTGCGATGCTCGGTATCGGAGCGAGCGGCACGGTCCTTTCCCTCTATCCGGGACTCAGGGCATCTTCCCGGCCGGGTGAGGTCAGCGAAAAGATCGCCCTCTACGGACTGCTCCTCGGCGCCGCCATAACCCTCAGTTACCTCCTTTCGAACAGGCTGCCCTTCGACCCCGTCAGACTCCCGTGGGAAAGGGTTCAGCTTCTTTACCTCTTCCTCTATTGCCTGTTTCTCTCGGTGCCTTTTTTTTCCTTCGGTTTAAGCGTGTCGACGGGAATTTCCGCAGCCAGCGGGAAATCGGGTCTTCTTTACGGAGCGGACTTCACGGGCGCCGGAGCAGGCTCCGTCGCCCTTCTCTTTGTCCTGAGCAAGACCGCTCCCGAGAATGCGATCCTCCTCGCGTCCTCCATTGCATCAGCGGGTGCCTTCCTTATCGGAAAAGGGAAGACGAGGGCTGCCTCAGTCTTTCTCATCGCATCCAATCTCCTCCTTTTTGCAACACCTGACCTCATCGCCCCCCGGATATCTCCTTACAAAGGACTCCAGATTGCCCTGAAGTATCCTGGGGCCGAACATATCAGGACCTACCATGGCCCGTTCTCGAGGGTCGATGTTTTCCGGAGTCCCGCCGTAAGATTCGCCCCGGGGCTGAGTCTGAGATACCTCGACGAACTCCCGGAGCAGACAGGACTTTCCGTCGACGGCGGAAAAACGAATGCCATCACCGGTGCCGGGAACGAAGACGCTCTCGCCTTCCTGAAATTCCTGCCCCCTGCCCTCGCCTACGAGATGCGGAAGAGGGATGATGTGCTGGTCCTCGATCCGGAGGGGGGTCTCGACGTGCTGCTGGCCAGGCATTATCATTCCGGGAATATCTCGAGTGTCGAGTCCAACCCGCTCGTGACGCAGGTGATCGGGCGGGACTTCAACGATTTCTCTCAGGGGATCTATGACAAAAACACCTGGACGGGGATGGGAAGGTCATGGCTGAAGACAAGGAACGAGCAGTTTGACCTGATCGATATGCCGCTCACGGGAACGTCTCCGGCAGGCGCCTTCGGGGTCGCCGAGGATTACAGGTTCACAGCGGAAGCATTCAAAGAATATCTCGGCCATCTCAAAAAGGACGGCATCCTGTGCATCCATCTCTTCATCGTCCCTCCGCCGAGGGTCGAATTGAGATTGCTGAATACCCTCGTGACGTCGATGGAGGAAATGGGCATAGGGGAAACGGAGAATAAGATCATCTCGATAAGGAGCTGGGGCACAGTCTGCCTACTCGCCAAGAGGGAACCCTTAACGTCCGACGAGATACGGGCCGTCAGGAAGTTCTCGAAAGAGATGAGGTTCGACCTCGTCCTCCTTCCAGGCATAAGAGAGGAAGAGGCCAATCTCTATGTGAAAATGCCTTCGAATGACTATTTCAATGCCTTCAGGAAAATCCTCGATCCTGCCTCGCGAGCGTCCTTTGAGCGCGATTACCTCTTTGATATCGCGCCTGTCCGGGACGATAACCCCTTCTTTCATTACTACCTCAAACTGAGAAACCTTGGCCCGACCTACAGGGTCATGGGTGAAAAGTGGCAGTTCTTCATCGAGGAAGGCTATCTTCTCCCCATCGTCTTCCTGCAGGTTCTGATCCTGAGCGGCCTGTTCATAGCGCTGCCCGCCGTGAGCAGGAGAGAGGCTGAGGCCCGGGTTGAGAAAACGCAAAATGAGCGGTTCACCCCTATCCGCAGGCTTACCTCCCTGCTCTATTTCGCTTTTCTCGGAGTGGGCTATATGTTTGTCGAGATACCCCTGATCCAGAAGATGATACTTCCCCTCGAAAATCCTTCTTATGCCGTCTCATCGGTTCTCACCTCCATGCTTGTCAGCTCCGGGGCTGGAAGCCTTTTGAGTCAAAGGGTCGGCGCTCTTCGTCGTCCCTGCGCCGTCCTCGCTGCGGCGGCCGTCATAGTAGGCTACAGCGTTCTTCTCCCCTCCATCTCAGATGCCGTGTCGAGCCAGCCGATGCCTCTGAGGATCGTATCGGCCTTCGCTTTCCTCGTCCCGCTCGCCTTCCTGATGGGTATCCCTTTTCCGACGGGGATGCGAACCATAGGGGAGAAGTCTCCTGATATGATCCCCTGGGCATGGGCGGTGAACGGCTGCCTCTCGGTTCTAGCTCCGATCCTTGCCGTCATGCTCGCGATGGCCGTCGGATTCAAGGCAGTATTCTGGATGGGCGCAGCGGCATATTTCCTGGCTTTTCTCACCTTTCCGATGATGAAGTCGCCGGCGCGAAACGGAAGTTCCGGCAACGCTTAAGGGCCGGACGGTCTCTACTTCTTCTCCCCCCTCCTCTTCTGCACCTCTCCCGCCATAGGGACAAAGGCGACCGGGGTGAGCTGCTCCAGCTCAAGTTCCCCCTTCTTCTTCCTCGCAAGAGTGAGTATCTGGCTGTATACCGTGCTCCCAAGCGGGATTATGAGCCTCCCGCCTTCCCTGAGCTGCTTTATGAGGGGAGGTGGAATGTGGTTTGCCGAGGCGGTGATGATAATCGCATCGAAGGGGGCATATTCTTCCCACCCGAAGTACCCATCGCCATATTTCACCTTTACGTTCTTGTATTTCAGCTCTCCAAACCTCTTCTCCGCCTTTTCGGCGAGGCCTTTTCTGATCTCGATCGTATATACTTCCCTCACGGTCTCGGCGAGCACCGCTGCCTGGTATCCTGAGCCGGTGCCGATCTCGAGGACCCTGTCCCCGGGCTTCAGTCTCAGTGCCTCCGTCATGAGCGCAACGACATAAGGCTGGGATATGGTTTGGCCCTCGCCGATCGGGAGCGGATAATCCTCGTAAGCCCTGTCTCTCAGGTACCCGTCGACGAAGAGATGCCTCGGCACCCTTGCCATAACCTCGAGCACCTTCTCGTCCCTGATCCCCCTCCCGCCAAGGTCATGCTCCACCATGAACTTCCGCTTCTTCTCGTAAATATCTGAGGGACGCGAAGGAATGAAGGAGACGAGGACAAAGGAGACAGATAGAAGTGAAATGACAAGAAATCTCATCTCGAGACGCCGCCCATATTCCGTCGTCCCTGCTTTCCAGGGAATCCTTCTCATTCTCCTCCTCAAATCAGCGGGGCTAAAAAAAGATTCAGGACAAGCGGGATCATAAGGCTGAAAGGACTCTCTGCGCTCCTTCCTGGTCTTCGTGAGAGGTCCGGCAGCCTGTTCGGCGATATCCGCATTACTTCAATTTCTTGATGAACTCCTCCACCGGCAACGCGGCTAAAGTCAGGAGCTGCACAGAACCCCTTGATCCGATTTCGCAGGACATCTTCATGACTGTTTCGATATCAGGCGCCTCGATCACATTCACGAAGTCGTAAGGACCGAGGACCGCGTATTGGTTATGGACCTTTATGCCCATGCGCTCGATCTCCTTATCGACTTCCAGAATCCTCTCAGGCTTCTGTTTGATCGTCTTGCGACCCTCATCGGTGAGGGTACTGAGAATCACAAAGTACGGCATTGTATTCCCCTTTCTGCAAGGCCCTTCACCTCGCCGAACTCTGATTGATCGGTCTGTCTCTAACGCCTTACTTTCTTATACCCCTTTTAGGAGTCATTGTCAATCTCTTTCCTCAAATCCTAATCGCCTCTGCGTGAGGATGCGTTCGAACAGTTTCAGCGGAGCCGTATCGCCCCACCTTTGGGGGTGAGGCGGCCCGGCGCCTCGGAGCGAAGCGGGAATGAGCGAGAATGCCGTCCTCATGCAGTATCAGTTTTTTTGATGTCGCATTTTAATTTCATTGTCCTCTTGACTATAATTATTCTAATATGATAAGATTTCCTAAATAATAATTGCTTTAATATTAAACGTATGGAAAAATATAAAAAGATAGGAATTAAATTGACTCCGCAGAGGATCGCGATTCTTGATTTTCTCGAGGGCAATCGCAGCCATCCTTCTGCCGAGGAGATTAGGATTT
>JAMCWJ010000047.1 GCA_023475105.1 Nitrospirota bacterium | reverse complement strand
GGGGAGGGGAGTGAAACGACAGGGCGATATCGTTGTCGCCTCGATTCACTGGGGAGGCAACTGGGGCTACGAGGTCCGGGAGGAGCAGAGGCAGTTCGCCCATGGGCTGATCAAGGAGGCCGGAGCCGACCTCGTCCACGGCCATTCCTCCCATCATCCGAAGGGGATAGAGGTATATATGGGAAAGCTCATCCTTTACGGCTGCGGCGACTTCCTGAACGACTACGAAGGCATAGGCGGCTACGAATACTTCAGGAGCGACCTCGGCCTGATGTACTTCGCCTCCGTGGCGCCGGAAACAGGCAGGCTCCTTTCGCTCCGGATGACGCCGACGCAGATGAAGCGCTTGAGAGTGAACCTCGCCTCAGGGCAGGATGCGGAATGGATAAAAGAAGTCCTGAACAGAGAGGGGAAGCGGTTCGGGACGCGCGTCGAAACAGCGGGGGAAAACCGCCTTGAGCTGAAATGGGATTAGCGGCGCTCCGCTCCTTCCACCCCGGAGGTGGCAGGATTCACCTCTTTCTGAAGACCATGAGAAGTGGGTTCGCCAGATAGTAGGCGTAGATTTTTTTGGACCGCGTGGGGAGGTTGTAGCGGAGGCGGACCTCCGAGAGGGGCGGGAAGACGCGGCGGAGGAGGACCTTCGCCGTATCGAGGGGCGAGTCGAGAAGCGCGGTGAAGAGGAACATTCTGAAATGAAGCCTTTTTGCTTCCCGGAAGAGGCCTGAAAGCACCAGCCCTTTCAGGCGGCGGTAGCCGGAAAGCCTGCGCTTCAGCACTCCGCCGGGCACGTTCGCGCCGAGCAGTTCGCGCAGCAGCCTCAACGTAAAAAGGACGAGCCGCTCCATCCCGCACTTCCGGGCAGATGAGACGACCTTCGGCCAGTCGATCTCCTTTTCGTACCTGTGAATGATCGCCGCTGCCAGGACGAGGAACCTCAGAGGTCTGAAAGCATGACTGTAAAGGCGGAAGACTGCATAGAGGAGATATCTCTCAGGGGAGAGGGCCGGCATCCTGAGGCCTTCGTACTCCATAACCCCAGCTTCCTCCCACCAAAACTCCGGAGGGATGTCGAAGTAGCGGAAGGCAAGGGTCCAGTGCACTTCGAGATGGTCTCTGCCGTTTCCGAAATTGATGTGGTAGCCGCTCAGCAGCCTGTCCCTGTCCAGCTCGCTGTCGCGGTACCCTTCCCGCAAAAGCACTGTTCCCGTTTTTTCGAGATCACCCGGTTTGACCAGGATGTCGAGGTCTCCGGAAGGATAGAGGCCCGGGTCCCCGAACAGGACGTCCGAGGCGACAGGGCCTTTCAACGGAATCGTTTCGACCTTGGCCTGCCGGAGCAGCGAGACGATCCGGACCACCTCCCCGGCCTTCCGGACATTTTCCTTCATCGTGAAAAGATAGTCGCTTCGGAGCCTTTTCATGACCTCCGGAGGGACAAAGTCAACAGCCTTCAGGTTGTGATAGAGCAGAGGGGTGACGCCGTTCGCCGAGGCAAGGTCTACGAGCGCACGATAGTCGAATGACTGTGACTGCTCACGCAGATACCTTTCGACATCTCTCGCCTCTTCTTTGCTCAGGCCGATCCTCGAAAGGGACAGGAGGAGATTTTCTTCAGGAGTAATCATAATTGGTCCTTCCACCCCGGAGGTGGCAGGATTTCGGTGGGTACAGTGGTGGTCAGTCAGATATGCAGATTCTTTGTCACAAACCTGCTCACTTCCTCGGAGAGGGCGCGGACCATCTCCGCTGTACAGAGGAAGTGGTCGTCGTCCATCTGCTTGCTGATGCGGACCTCCCCGAGCTGCTCGCCGCTGCCGTTCATGATCGGGAAGGAGAGGCTCATCGGCCTGCCGGCATCGAACCTGTTCGTGAAGGCGAAGACCGGGTTGCTCACCCCGGGGATCTCGAGGTTCACCTCGGCCCGGCTGAAATTGTATTCGTCCATCAGGTTCCTCAGGTGGGTCCAGAAGTCATCGAGGGTCTCGCTCTTTGCCACGTTCCGCCTGAACCTCCTGATCACGTAATTGAAGTATTTCCTCTTCCTCCCGATGGCGTGGTTTCTGAGCACCTCCCTGATGCGGGGGATGAACTCTATATAACCGAGCATGCGGAGACCGAGGACCGCCAGGACGACGAGGAAGACGAGCCCGAAGAAGCTGAGGTCGAATTGCCTCCTCACCACGAGGAGGACGCTCACCAGGATCAGGATGTTCACCGCATAGAGGATGAGGAGCACCTTTCTCCTTGAGAAGCCCTTTTCGAGGAGCTTGTGGTGGATGTGTTCCTTGTCCGCCTCGCCCAGGGGCATGCCCCGGTAGAAGCGCCTGAGGACCGCGTAGGTCATGTCCATCAGGGGCAGGCTGAAGGCGATGACCGGGACCATCAACGTGGCGACCGCCGTTGCCTTGTGGGAGGAGAGGATCGAGACCGAGCCGAGGAAGAAGCCGAGGAAGAGGCTCCCTGAATCCCCCATGAAGATCGAGGCAGGAGGAAAGTTATACCTGAGAAATCCGAGGAGACTCCCGGCCAGGATCGCGTAGGTAAGCTGCATGTGCACGTTGTCTCCCGTGAGCGAAAAGAGCAGCGCCGAGATCAGGATGACCGTGCCTGCGGCGAGGCCGTCCATGCCGTCGATTAGGTTGATCGCGTTCGTGATCACGACGATCCAGAGGACCGTCGCGGGGACGCTGAACCAGCCGAGGTCGATCGGGGACCCGAAGGGGCTGCTGATAAGCGTGATACGAATTCCCCAGTAATAGATAAAGACAGCGGCGAGGATTTCGAGGAGGAGTTTGTGCCCGATCTTTGCGCCCTTGACATCGTCATAGAGGCCGGTAAGGAAGATGACCGCCGAGCCGATGAGGACGCCGAGCATCCGGCCGTGGAACTTGTCCCATTCCCCCCTGCTGAGGGAGAACGCGAGCGGGACCACAAAGGCGAGGAATATGCCGATCCCCCCGAGTCTCGGGACGATCCCTTTGTGCGCCCTCCTGCCTGTGCCGCGGTCGACCGCGCCGAGCCTGAAGGACAACGACCGCATCAGGGGGACGAGGGCAAGGGCAAGGCCGAGAGAGACTACGAGGTAGGAAAAGAAATAATAGATGTGCTTGCTATCCATCACGCTGCCCCTCCCATCGAGATCGGTAAATGCGAGGGTAGTGTAACATGAATCGATAAATTGGTAAACGGGCTCCTTTTGCCCTTCTAAAACATGAAATCAGGAGGATAAGAAGTTCCGAAGCTACGCACATGAAAAGCAGAAGCTGAGACGTTGACAACTATTAAAAACAAAAAGAACCGGATTTCTTCTCCATCGAATTCAGCATGGCAATTACTTTTTCGTATTTCAAATCAAGCGCCTGGAACGTCTTTTGATCAATGTATCTACAGGCGAGACAAAATTCGAGCCAGCTTTGTGTTTCAGATGCTTCCTGCATCGCATCCGTCAGCTTATTTCTGAAGACCGCCTTATACTTTCTCTTTCTCCATGCCTCCGCAGGATTTGAACATACAGAACGGGATGACCGCCTTATCTGATCGGTCAGCGAATACCTCTCCTCCTTCGGAAATGACTTAGTGATCTCATAGATCTTCATGGCATGTTGGAATGCCTGTTGATATGCTACCAGGTCTCGAAAATGCTTTAGCGTTCTTTTTCTCTCATCCATATCTTCTTATATTGCCAACGTTCTCAATCTCTCATCTTCCTAACTTCCGACCTTTCAACCTTTTAGCCCTTTGTTCCGGTTCCGGAGGTGGCAGGATTTCGGTTGGGAAGGGAAGATTTTCAAGCTTGTCGGTGTGCAAGGATGTCTACGATTCGGCGGGCAGTTTTGCCGTCCCATAGCTCCGGTATGCTGCCGGTCTTTCTCCGCCCGGCCCTGAACTCCCCATATGCGGCAAGGATGCTTTCACGCGTCGTGCCCACAAGGACATTCGTGCCCTCCTCGATCGTTATCGGCCTCTCGGTATTTTCCCGGATCGTAAAGCAAGGGATCCCGAGGGCCGTCGTCTCCTCAACAGTGCCGACTACTTTTTCAATAATTCGTCGATCTCGATGTCGGTAAATCCGAACTGCCTGAAGATTCTTAAAACATAAGGCGGGGACAATTCGCCGGCTCCCATATCAACAGGAGCCACTCTTTTCTTCCCTTCGAAGTAGCGGAAATACAGTCTGTGATCTCCCTTTCCTTCTCTAAGATACGCGCACCCTCCGGCTTCAAGAAGAAGGATAAGCTCTTTAGGCTTAAGAGACGGTATGTTCTTAGGCATGCACCGCCCTTAGTTCCAGCTCCTCCGAAACAGGTTCCTTTCCCTCGATTGTCAAGAACTCATGGAGTTCTCTTATGGACAGGGGTTCATTATAGACATTCTCGCCCATACGGCATTCCTCTTCGAATGATCCAATCGCCTCTCTGAGTTTTACGATTGCGACGTCTTTTGTGCTTCCCTGTCCCACGAGGCCGTTTTCAAGGCAAAGGGCAACCCAGTAAACGCCGCTTCTTCTCAAGACCACTGTATAGAAATCCATAGTCCTATCACCTCCCTTGAGCATGCCTTAGTGAATTATATCAAAAATCATAAGGAATTAAGCCTGAGGGTCATCGATGAGCACGACCCGAATCCTTCCACCCCGGAGGTGGCAGGATTGTCACTGTGAGCTTTGAATGGGATTTTTTTCGTTACTCAAAATACTCATGCAGGCCTGCCTCTTTCAGAATCGCGATGAGTGTTACCCTGGGAAGTTCCTTCCGATGATAAGGCACCACCACTCTTCTCTTTTTCTCCAGGTTGTAATACACCCGGTGGCTGCCTGTCTGATGGTCAAGAACAAAACCGTGCTGAAGAAGGATTCGGATCAACTTCGCGGACGTCAAGGAGGGTATCTTAGGCATATCGCATGGTCAGAACACCTTCAAGTGTGGAAGAGTCGTCCACGATCTTCTCGCCATGCTTTCGCATGCTCTTCAGATATGCCTTGATTGCGTCTTTCGCCATAGCCTTCGCTTCAGCCAGATCCTCTCCATAGGTAATGCAACCGGGCAAGGAGGGAACCAACACAGTGTAACCACCCTCCGGTTCCGGCCTTAAAACAATCCTGAAAGAAAGTTCCTTCGATTTCATGCAAGTCTCCTTTTCTTAGATTCTATCATGCCATGGCCTCTCCTGTCTCTCATTTCCCGGCTAACCAACGAACAATCCTGCCACCCCGGAGGTGGCAGGATTTCAGGGGGCGATAGATCATTCGAGAAAAAGGGATTTCAAACTCGCGAGAGACCGCTGATACTCCTTCCTCGAAGAAACGAATCGCCTGTATTCCATGGGGCTTAAAAAATGCCCGGAATCGTCGGTGCATAGCTTCCGTTCAGCCTGACCGATATATTCTCTGTAGGACGAATGCTTCCATTGCGCGGGTTCCTCGACAAGACGGTCCGTCACGGGATTCAGATGAACGTATCTCGTGAGGTGATGCAGTTGCTCATCGGTCTCAACGGAAACGTGTTTGAACCTGCTTTGCCACAAGGGCCCCTTGCGGCCCGTCCTCGTATTGAAATATCTCGTATATCCATTCAACACATTCCCCATGAAAGCAGAGATGCCGTTGTTTTTCTTCTGCTTCAGCACGATGTGGACATGAGTAGGCATAATACAGTACGCGACCGCATCGATGAGACAGTCTTTCCCCGAACAGTATTTCCTGAAAAAGCCCTCCTTATCCTTCAATGCCATGTACGCCGAGAACTTTGTCGGCGGCCTTTCCGTCCGGTAATATTGCATAAGGTTGACCATGCGTGAATAATCCTGATCGTCCCTGAATATCCGGTACCCGGCGATGCTTTTCGTGAAAACATGATAGATGAGCCGGTTTGCGAGATGTTCTCTCTTCATAAAACCTCCACCCCGGAGGTGGCAGGATTCGGTTGGGTTTTAATCACTCTGACCTTTCAGTCGTTGATGGATGACTCTGAGGAGAAACCTCGGATTAGATACAAAGTTTCTTCGCCAGAGACGACGCGGGCGCGTCCTTTCCTGCCACCCCGGAGGTGGCAGGATTTCGGGCAGAGGTTTTCAAGCTTGTCGGTGTGCAAGGATGTCTACGATTCGACGGCCAGTTTTGCCGTCCCATAGTTCCGGTATGCTGCCCTTTTTTCTCCGCCCGGCCCTGAACTCCCCATATGCGGCAAGGATGCTTTCACGCGTCGTGCCCACAAGGACATTCGTGCCCTCCTCGATCGTTATCGGCCTCTCGGTATTTTCCCGGATCGTAAAGCAAGGGATCCCGAGGGCCGTCGTCTCCTCCTGGATGCCGCCGCTGTCGGTAAGAACGAGCGTTGCATCCTTCCAGAGCGAGAGGAAGTCGAGATAAGACATCGGGGGCACCACTTTCATGTTTGTATTCAAAAGCCCCTTCAGATTGAACCGCCCGATGTTCTTTTCGGTCCTTGGATGGATAGGGAAATAGATGACCATATCCTTCGATATCTCTCCCAGCGTCAAGCGGGGCAGAAATCCTGCCACCCCGGAGGTGGCAGGATTTCGGGGGAGAGGCAGGCATTATTGTCTCTTGAAAAATTGCGGGAGTTTTGAGAGGTTCTTTCTGAGGAGCGTTGTCAGCCCTCCCACGTTGTGCATTTTCATGGCCCGATAGTCTTCGGAGGATTTCTTGATGAGGTTGCCGACACTCCTGTTGCTTGTGCCGCCGATCCTCATTTTAATGAGAACCTCAGGTATATAAAGCGTAGAAATTCGATATTTTTCAAGAAATCTCAGCATCAATTCGTAATCAGCCGCTATCTTGAAATCCGTGTTGAAGCAACCGTACTTTTCGTATACTTCCTTTTTTACGAAAAAGGTCGGATGCGGTGGCATCCAACCCCGCTCGAAGAGACTGTCTCTGTACGGCGAGGATTTCCAGTGCCTGATTACTTTGTCGGTAGTGTCCTTATCGACATAGAGCAGATCTCCGTAACAACTCTTCACATTGTGTTTTGTCATCTCTGAGATAACAGTCTCTATCACCCTTTCATGCGCGTAGAGATCGTCGGCATGGAGAAACCCAACCACGTCGCCGGTCGCAAGGCGGATGCCCTTGTTTAACGCGTCGTAGATGCCGTTATCCGGCTCACTCACTACCGTAAGCTTGGCGCATGGAGCGGAGAGCGAGGAGCAGACTTTCGGCTCTTTGACTCTTTGACTATTCTGCCGACTCAGGACTTTCTTTATGACTTCCAGCGTTCCGTCCGTCGACCCGCCGTCGATGATGATGTGTTCTACGTTGTGATAGCTCTGATTGAGGACGCTTCGAATGCAAGCGTCGATGTAAGGCTTACTGTTGAAGACAGCGGTAATGATGGAGAGTTTCAAATGGGCTTTTAATCAGCTATAACTCTTTTTCTAATATACTGCGCTGGATTCCCCTGGTAAATTCCGTACGGTTCCGTATCTTTCGTAACAACGCTGCCTGCGGTAATAACGGAATGGCTCCGGAGCGTGACGCCCGGACATATTACCGCCTTGGCCCCCACCCAGACACCATCCTCGATCACAATCGGTCTTACAATGAGATCGAAAGCCTCTTTCGTGTAATCGTGGTTACCGGTGCAGAGATAGGCCCCCTGGGAGATACAGACATTGCTGCCGATACTGATTTTGTCCAGCGAGTCGAACAAGACGCTTTCGCCGATCCAGGAGTTGTCGCCGATTTCGAGGTTCCAGGGATATTTGATGTTGATGCTGGGTTTTAAGACGACACCCTGACCAATCTTGCCTCCGAGCATCTTCAATAGAATCGCTCTTAACTGCGAAAAAGGATTCAACGGATTCAGAACAAAAAGGACATTAGTCACAAACCATATACTCCGCGTGAGAAAACGGCGGCCGGGGGCATATGATGCATTGCGAAATTTTGACAACTTAGTTTCCATAGCTTAGAGCGGATCAGAAACAGACGCCGGGATGCAGTATTAGTCGAACCGTACACATTCGGGTGGCGTGCCACCCCCCAAGATCCACTCATAAACCTGCCGCATTTGTACAGCGACGGTAGACCAGGAAAATTGTTGTTTCACTAGATTTAGACCCCGCTGACCCATTTCTTTACGCTCAACATCAGACATTTCGAACAGTTCTATTAATCCGCGAGCGATGGCTTTTGGATCAGTTTCAATCTTGATTGCCGCGCCCTTTTCAAAACCCTCCGGGATATTGCATTGCGGTGTCATAAGCACCGGAAGACTATGCGACCAGGCTTCAAGCACAGTCATTGGCAGACCCTCGCTTAGGGAAGGCAGTATAAACCCATTGGCAAAATGATAGGCCGCATTTTTTTTCTCATGAAATTGAGGTCCCAAAAAAAATACTGAGTTAGCCAAATTTAATTTTGTTACGGCCGCTTTCAACTCTGCCTCGTAATTGCACTGATCCCAGCCAACGATAACAACCGCCCACTCGTTTATCATTGAAATGCCGCTACTCTTTAAGAGCGACCAAGCATAAATTATATTTATCAGTCCTTTTTTGGGATGAATCCGTCCAAGATACAATAAAACATTACGCCCACTGTCCACCTGATTTTGCCAGGGAGCCTCATTAGATTCCGGTTTATTAATCATATCAATTCCATTCGGAATTAAGCATATCGGGTTTCTGAGCCCATAATCCCTTATAGCCTGCACCTCAGGAGTGCCAAGTGCATGTATGCAACTAGCTGTCTTTAGATGTCTGTTCTCGTATAAGTATCCAGCAAGTATTTTTTTATAACGCGAATTGGACAGTGCCCATGAGTCTAACATGCCATGGGGGCTCACAACATACGGTTTTTTCAGTTGTTTTGACCACCGATAGGCTGCAATAGACGGATACATCCATAGTCCATGTGTATGACTTAGGTCGGCTGCCATTCTACAAAGTGCTTGATACATTTCGGGGGCGAAACCAAGTGCGTGCGGTCCTTTAACAGGAAAGACATTCACTTGAACAGGTGTCCAATGAGCGCGATCTTGAACACAGCCTTCATCTTCAAGGCCGAACAGCTGCACCTCGGTATCACATTCGGCCCCGAGCGTCTGAGATAGTCTTCGCGTTGCATCAAAAAGGCCGCCGGCCCGCCGGCTAACCGATGCTGTCAGGACTGCTATTTTCATTAGAGATGCCGTAATAATTTAGAAGCAATAAAGCGGAATTGTTAATATTGAACTTTGATTTGCGCATTTTTGTTAAAGTATCGTTTTTTGAAATATTTATTTTCCTGTTTAGTGCACTTGCTATTTCCCCTGCCCATCGCTCCGGAGATTCGTGGGGTGACAACCAAGTAAATAATTCGGGGATTACTACAAGTTCCTTCGTAATTAAATTAGAAGCAATAATCGGGATGCCGGCGGCCTGAGCTTCAAGCAAAACAAGCGGAAGACCTTCATATAAAGACGGCATGATAAAAAGGTCGGCTGAAAGCATCAGATTGGCAACGTCATTCCTTAATCCTAATAACTTGCTGCGCTTTGAGAGATTTAGTTCGTCCAGCAATTTTGCAATAGTCGCTCTTTCAGGTCCATCACCTGCATGTAAAAAAAATACGTCTTCCGATTCTCCTAAAGCGGAGATTGCCTTTATTGTGAGAACCAAGTTTTTTTCAGGTGTCATGCGGCTGACAGACAGAATAATCTTTGAATTTTCCCTTATGCCCAACTCGGATACTTTTCTTTTCCTATTGCTATTAATATCCGACTCAAATTTGTCGATATCTATCCCACAATAAAGAACCGATGTTTTATCTTTATTATTTTTTAAAAAAAATGCTTCTCTCGCCGCAGTTGAGCATGCAAAGGAATAATGCGACAACTTAATCGCAATCTTTTTTAATATTTTGCCGACAATTATTTTTTGCAATGACCTATCCGGGCCAAAAGCAAATTTGGTGCTATGAACGTGAAAAACCCTAACCGGAACTTTCGCCAAGAAAGCGGCTGTCAAAACAATTCCTGACAAATAATCACTCTGACAATGAACAACTCGATATCCACCTTGTTTAATTAGCGTATAGAGGCGATACATCGTCCTAATTATGTGTTTATACCGCAGTTGTACATGGAATATTTTGCAGCCGGCATTAGATAGTTCAGCCCTGTATTCACCCTTATCATCAAGTAATGTGAGAAAGTCGCATGCTATTCGGGCATTAGGAATCCTATTGAAGGCGCGTACTAAATTGACAAGCCATGTCTCTATCCCGCCGATACCCAACGCACTTAAGACATACAGTACCCGCTCTTGGGGTGCCTCTCCTCTACCTTTAGTCATTTAATTCAAGTAAAGCTCGTTATACGCCTGGCCGCATATTGCCATCGAAAATCGATTATTGAAAGTTTCAACGGCAGCATGTCGCATTTTGTCTAGAGTTTCATGATTATTGATCAGGAATTCAATCTTGGCGGTGAAAAGATCCGGCCTCCGTTCAATTAAGAAACCATTCAGACCATCTGTAATAATTTCCGGGATGCCGCCTACTGGCGTCGCCAAAACAGGGACGCTGGCTGAAAATGCTTCCAGGATAATCATCGGCAAGCCCTCATCATTTGAAGGAAGGGCCAATATGTCCAGGCGGGGCAGTAAATTAAGAACCGGGTCCCTCTCATACCCGACAAACTCCACAAAATCCGCACGCTTATCCGCGTAATCTCGCACTACTTCTTCATCCGGCCCATCTCCTGCTATAACAAATTTAATAGGGATGCCTCTTGCAGCTAATATCTCCACCGCATCAGCGATAACTCGCCAGCCTTTATGTTCCGCTAAATATCCGATATACCCAACAACAAATAGTTTCGATCTCCCGGCAGGAACGATCGAATTCGCGCTTAAATATAATCCATTAGGTATTATCGCAAACGCTTCTTTCCTAAGGCCAAAGAATTTTTCTGCTTTAATTGGACTCTTTGAATCGACCGCCACTAATCGAACCTTATGCTTACTCAATTTTTGAGCAATAAACCTATGAATCGGCCTAAACAAGGGCCGTGCTCGCGTAACTCCATGAAAAGTACAAATGAAACGAAGTTCAGCTGCCTTGGCTTGAACTGGCAGATAAGCACCTGACAACCAGGCGTTATGAAAATGCACCACGATAAGTTCAGGCTCATACTGTCTTTCAATTTCAATGATCCATTTTCTAAGGGGATTAAAAGCTAAATGAGAAATATAATTCAAGGTACCAAAACCAAACCACGGCATTTTTTCATACTTAACATCCATCTGTAGGCTTAAAGATCGAAGTTCATCATAATGTCGGCGCGGCCATTTCTTATCTACAATAAGTCGTAGTGCCACAGTATAATTGGCATTTGCAGCCTGCCATTTTGATAGATTCCTAATTAATGTCCAAACGCCAGTTACGGGTGTTCGTGCAACATGCAGAATTACTAACTTTCTCTCATCCGCCATGCTTTTAATACTATCTATTAACCCGGCAATTGAATAGAGCAACTTAGGCTGCATATTTTATTCTCGGGTGTTTAAAATATTTCTTGATCCGCTCGGGCATTTTTTGCAGCTTGCGCATATGTGAGACGACTTTCCTCTTGAG
>JAMCWJ010000070.1 GCA_023475105.1 Nitrospirota bacterium | reverse complement strand
TCCCGCTCCCGGTCCTTTCTTTTTTAGGGTATTTTAATCCGGGAAGGGCTTCGATAGGGTCAGTCGATTACGATTAATTCAGGGCCAACAGCGTTAGGTTATTCCGAAAAACAACAATCGATCTTCCTTCCTGATGAAGTGGCCCTCAAGGCAGCGTCACAAACTCTGTAAGTTAGCCTTGAAAATCATCAGCGCCAGAGGCTCTGATCGAACCACATATCCTAAAAAAGGCATTAAGGGGTCTTCGAGGCTCTTTTGTTGAACTTTATGGTAACTTCGTAGGCGATGTTTGCATGGTCAGATACAAGGTCAGCATTTTCTCCGCTGCAGACAAGCGTTCCTTTTTTCAGCTTCTTATGTTCCCGGACCATCTCCGTAATAACCGGAGTCAGGTCAAAGCCCCCGTCAGTGCAACCACGCATCATGCAATCCATATTGAAATATGCATAAGTAGTGGGGAAAACGTTGACGGTGCGCAGCATAATGACCGGATTCGACCCTTTCCTGAGGTACGTCATGTGTATTACAATGCCGTCGACCTCTGGGAACAGGTCGGAAACCAACCCCGCATCAAGCTTTCGTTGCTTTATTAGATCCATCCTAGCGATATAATTCTGTCTACTATTCTGTCTTTGTGCCACTTTCTCCTCTTAGAATAACCCCCCCTTTGTATAGGGGGGCTCCAGTCAATTACAGTTTTGTTACGTTGATCGCCTTCGGGCCTTTCGGGCCTTTTTCGATATCAAAGCTCACCATATCGCCTTCGGCAAGTGTCCTGAATCCGGTGCTCTGTATGGAAGAGTGGTGGACAAAGACATCGGTACCGTCTTCACTCGCGATAAAGCCGAAGCCCTTGGAATCGTTAAACCATTTTACTTTTCCTTTGGTCATTTCTTTTACCTCCTTATCTATAAACTGAAATCTCAGAAGGCCTCAATAAAAAAGGCCACAAAGTCAAAAGTCTTTGTGGCCTCTGAACGCAAAAACTTCTAAAATCCTATATTTAGGTTAGCATATCTTCGAACAATTCGTCAAGAACATTGACCAATAACTTACATCGGAGCAACAGCTTTTCTCTAAGACTTTCTTCTAAAATATCTCACAACAACTTTAATAGACAAACGAACATTTTTGTGATAGTTAATAAGTAAGAAGTAACTATCCCGGCGAACTGCAGTCAATAAGCAGTGAGCAAGTTGCTGGATTAGAAGACAGGCTTAAAAAGGAGGTTATTATGACAACGTTTCTTATGTTTGGGAAATACTCTTCTGAGGCGGTCAAAGAAATCCATCCAGAGCGAACGAGAAAAGCAATAAAAATCATTGAAGCTTTGGGGGGAAAGGTAAACGGGATGTATGCTATTCTTGGAGATTATGATCTGGCACTCATCGTTGAAGCACCCAATATAGATGCTATCGTAAAGATTTCTGTAGATTTACACATGTTAACAGGCATCCATTTTTCCAGTTTCCCTGCGATGCCCGTAGACTCCTTTGATACATTGATATCAAAAAAATAGGAAAGCTGACATTTATAAACATGTCAGTTCAAATAGCTTCCCAAATACGTAGCGATATTATTAATATTTATTGCAGTCAGAACCGAATAAGCTTTTTCCTAACCCTATGAAAAGCTCACAGACTATCATATGATGAAAGGGTCGGAAAATGACTATCTTTGATGAAGAATTGATGCACCTGAAGGAGCTGGTTCTCAAGATGGGAGGCATGGTCCAGAGCGCGATAAAGGATTCCATCCACTCCTTAGTGGAGAGGGACAGTGAACTTGCCAGAAAAGTGATTGAGAAAGATCCCCTGGTTAATGCTCTCGATGTACAGATCGATGAGGAGTCTATCCGCCTCATCGCATTGCGACAGCCGACAGCAGGGGATTTAAGATTTATCACTACAGCTATGAAGATTACCACGGATCTAGAAAGGATGGGGGACTTGGCAGAGGATATATCTGAAAGAGCGATAGAACTCAATGAGGAGCCGCCTTTGAAGCCTTATATCGACATACCGAGGATGGCGGAGATTTCACAGGGTATGCTGAGAGATGTGCTGGATGCTTTTGTGAAGGAAGACACATCTGTCGCATATGACGTTATTAAGAGGGACGATGAGGTTGATAATCTCACCGTCCAGCTGTTCAACGAGCTCCTATTTTTTATGATTCAGGATCCGAGGGCAGTTTCGAGGGCGATCAAGATAACCTACATTGCGAAATACCTCGAAAGAATAGCAGACCACGCTACTAATATTGCAGAGATGGTGGTATACATGGTTCAGGGAAAGATGATAAGGCATACAGAGGCCCAATAGATGCGATCCATAATCTCTTATGTATTTTTAGGAGCAATACCTCGGACTAAACACGCCAAAAGCTATGCGTATTTCTATTGTAAATCGTCAACTTTTCATACAGCATAATTTCACTCTTTATAGCTGGATTTGGTACCGACGCAGACAACGCCAGTTCCACGTCTCTCTAAGCTTCTTTCAATGAAGGTTACTTTCGGTATTTCACACGGGAGGAACTGGGGCGCTAAAGTTCTCTCAATACAGCTGTTCATCTCCGGCGCGCCCTAGCCTTCATGCAAGGGCAAAGTCTTTAGCAACGAAAATATGAGGCCGGTCTCGAGTACTGTGAGAATCTCGTCAGCCCTGAGGGTTTTTCTTGTAAGGCTTTGCCGGTGAAGCCAATCCCCGGCCTCGATGTGATTGCCTCGCAGCGTCCTCATTCCAATCAATGCTTCCCCGCCTGACGTATGCGCTTCCGACTTTTCTACTGCGCGTTGAGGGCGTCCCTCAGGGCCTTGCCGACCTTAAAATGGAGGACCCTCTTCGCAGGCACGTCGACACCTTCGCCCGTCTTGGGATTCCTCGCTTTCCTCGGCTTTCTCTGCTTAAGCCTGAAGTTGCCGAAGCCCCTGATCTCGATCTTCTCCCCCTTCGCAAGGGCCTCCTTTATCCCGTCAAAGACAGTCTCAACAATTATTTCCGTCTGCTTCCTCGTCAGGCCTTCAACCCGCTCCGCCACCTTGTCGATCAGCACTGATTTAGTCATGAGACCTCCTCTTTCACCATGCTCGGGAATTTACCTACGGCGCAAACACATACTTTATTCTGACCGAAGGGAAGATATCCGTAAACTCCTTCGGAAACTGACCCCTCAGCAAATCGATAAACGACAACTTCTCCTTCTTTGTCACGACCTCAGGTTCACCCTTGATGCCCGAGAGTTTTGCGGCTGTCTTTACTGCGTCTTCGAGATTTCCCAATTCGTCCACGAGACCGACCTTGAGCGCCTGCTCCCCCGTGAAAATCCTTCCGTCGGCCAGTTTTCTCACCTCGTCGACCGCCATCTTTCTTCCCTCGGCCACCGCCCTGATGAACTGTTCGTGGACATCGTCGAGCACTCCCTGAAGGATCCCCCGCTCCTCCTTGCCGATGCCCCTGAACACAGAGGCGATGTCCTTGTGCTTGCCGCTCTTGATCACCTCTGTCTTCACCCCGACCTTGTTCATGAGGCCTTCCACGTTCGGTATCTCCATGATCACGCCGATCGAACCCGTGAGCGTCCCGGGGTTTGCCACGATCCTCGAGGCCGGAGCGGAGATATAGTATCCTCCGGAGGCCGCGAGCGAACCCATCGAAACCACGACCTTCTTCCGGGCCGTCGCCTTTTTCACCTCTTCGTAGATTTCCTGCGACGGTGCTACCGCCCCGCCCGGACTGTCGACCCTGAGGACGATCGCCTTGACAGACTCGTCCTTTGCGTAATCCCTGATTTCTTCGGTGGCGTTTTTCGAATCCGCGATCGGGCCCTCGATGCGGATAAGCGCAACCTTCTCGCCTATGGGCACGCCGCCCTTGTGTATAAGGGCAAGAACCAAACTGATGAGGGCGAGCAGGACGACGAGCCCCACAAAGAAGAGGCAGGTCTTCTTCACCCCTGATCGCCCTTTATATGCTTCATGCTGAGGCCGATCTTTCGCTCCTCGACATCTATCTTTATGATCCTGGCGATGATCTCGTCTCCCTCCTTCAGGGGCTCTTCCTTCTTGATCACCTCCGAGGAGTAGATCAGACCTTCTACCTCGCCCTCGATTTCGACAAATATTCCGAAATCGGTGAACTTCAACACCTTGCAGCGCACCTCGTCTCCGAGCTTGAACTTCTCCGGTATTTCGCTGATCCACGGGTCCTGGATGAGCTGCTTTATCCCGAGGGCGATCCTTTCCTTTTCCGGTTCGAGGCTCAGCACCACCGCATCGACCTTCTGTCCCTTCTTGAGCACCTCCGAGGGATGTTTGATGTGTTTCGTCCAGGAGATGTCGGAGATATGGACGAGGCCGTCAACCCCTTCGGGAAGACCGACAAAGGCCCCGAATTCGGTAATGCTCCTCACCTTGCCCGAAATCTGCTGGCCGATACTGTAACGCTCCGAGACCAGCTCCCAAGGGCTCGGTTTCAGCTGCTTGACGCTGAGGGATATGCGGCGTTCGTCCTTGTCCACCTTCAGGACGACGGCATCCACGGTTTCACCGATGGTGAGGTACTTTGAAGGGTGTTTCGGCCTCGACGACCAGTCGAGTTCCGACACGTGCACAAGTCCCTCGACCCCCTCTTCGAGCTCTATGAAAGCCCCGTAGTCCGCGATGCTCACCACCTTTCCCTTCACCTTTGCGCCCGCCGGATATTTCTCGTCGACGGACAGCCAAGGGTCGGGCTTCTTCTGCTTATACCCAAGCGTCACTCTCTCCTGCTCCTCATCGTACTTGAGCACCACCACCTCGATAGCGTCGCCGACCGCAAAGAACTCGGAAGGATGCGTGATCCTCCCCCATGAAATGTCCGATATATGGAGCAGACCGTCGATGCCTCCAAGGTCCACAAAAACGCCGTAATCCGTAATGTTCTTTACGACTCCTTCAAGGAGCGAATCCTCTTTCAGTTTCGTGAGGGTCACCAGCTTCTTCTTCTGACGTTCTTCCTCGAGCGCGGCCCTGCGTGACACAATGATGTTCGAACGTCTGTTGTTCAGCTTCAGCACCTTGAACTGCATCGTCTTACCGATAAAGCTGTCTATCTCCCTTACGGCTTTGATGTCTATCTGCGAGCCGGGCAGAAAGGCCTTCACGTTCATGATATCGACGTTCAGACCGCCCTTTGTCTTGCCGCAGATGCTGCCCTCGATGACGGTCCCCTTCTGATACGCAGACTCCAGGACATCCCAGGCCTTGATCTTCGTCGCCTTTTCCTTCGAAAGCGTGACCACCCCGTCGGCGTCATGGATATCGACCACATAGGCCTCCACTATGTCGCCGGCTTTAAGCTGCGAAAGCTCTTCAGCGGTAAACTCATCGGCCGCAATGAACCCCTCCGACTTGTATCCGATGTCTACGATGACACCATCCTGCTTTACATACACCACCCTTCCCTGCAGTATTGACCCCTCTTCGATCTGGTGTATGGTCTCCGCATAGAGTCTTTCCATCTCATTGTTCTTAAGTTCCATCGGCCTCTTCCCCTCCTATATCTTTTATCCTTTTTTTCACGTCATCTATGATCCAGTCGGGGGTCGACGCCCCCGCAGTGATTCCGACTTTTTTTATCCCCCCGAACCATTGCGCGCTCAGTTCGTCGGCGGTCTCAATATGGTACGTCTTCACCGGTTTCGAGGCGCAGAGCCGGGCAAGCTGGGTCGTGTTCGCGCTGTTCCTTCCCCCCACAACGATCATCACGTCCACGCGTCCCGCCATCGTCTCCGTCTCCCTCAATCTGAGCGCCGTAGAATTACAAATGGTATTATATACCTTCATCTCCTTCGCTTTCTCGGCAACCTTTCCAATTAACCTCTTGAGCGCGTCGACCGGCTGAGTCGTCTGAACCACGATGCCGACCTTGCTCTTCAGCTCCGGCAGCTCCGCAGTCGCGTCGAGCACGATAGCGTTCTCCCCTGCGTAACTCATCAGGCCTTTGACTTCAGGGTGGTTTGCGTCTCCCAGGATAACTACCTGATACCCTTCTTCATTTAGAAGTTTAGCATAATGTTGCGCTTTTGTCACAAAGGGACAGGTCGCATCCACGATCTCGCATCCCGCCCTCGACACCCGTTCCCTCAGGTCCAGGGGGATGCCGTGGGTCCTGATAATCAACGCGCTGATGCCTGCAGCCTCTATTTCCTCCGTAGGCGCTATACCCTTTTCTCTCAGCCGGTCGATCACCTGCGGGTTGTGGATCAGGGGACCCACGGTGTAAATACCTTTTTGCTTTTTCTCCGCCATCGCAAAGGCGATGTCAATGGCGCGTTTTACGCCGAAACAGAATCCTGCTCCTTTCGCAGTTAATATTTCCATGATGTTTCAGGGATCGGACCGTATGATCCCGAGAATATCTTCAAGAATTTCCTCAACGCCCCTATTACTTGTATCTATTATAATAGCATCTTTCGCCTTTACAAGGGGAGCGATCTCCCTTCCCCGATCTCTCCTGTCCCTTTCCACTACGTCGCTTTTCGCCTTTTGCTTCGTGACGTCGAGGCCCATCTCCTTCAGCTGGAGGAACCTTCTTTCCGCCCTCTCTTCGGCCGAAGCATCGAGATAGAACTTCTTCTCTGCACGAGGAAAGACAACAGTGGTCGTATCGCGGCCTTCCGCCACGATATCGGAACCGGCCTGGGCCTTTCTCTGGACGCCCAGGAGGAAGTCCCTCACGACCTTTCTCGCGGAAAACACCGAGGAGTAATGCCCCACTTCCGGAGTCCTTATGTCCTCAGAGACATCCGTTCCGTTCAGGATGCATCTGCCTTTGTCAAACCGTACCTCCGATGATTCCAGTACGCTTGTCAGCGTTGCGTCGTCATCCTCGGGCCTCAGCCCGTTGCGCAGAAAGAGCAGCGCCACAGCCCGGTAAAGGGCGCCTGTGTCCAAGTAGACGAATCCGAGCCGTTCCGCAAGCATCCTTGCGATCGTGCTCTTCCCCGCGCCTGAGGGTCCGTCTATGGCGATCACTTTACCCATATTCCTCAAGGGAAAACCACGGGCAAGGGGACATGATAATGGTCACCTCGTCAATCTCCTCAACTCCTCATAAAATCCGGGGAATGAGATATCGACACATGACGCATCGTGGATTACCGTCGTCCCTTCCGCAAGCAGCGCAGCGACGGAGAGCGCCATCGCGATCCGGTGATCTCCGTAACTCAGGACTTCGCAGCCCCGCAGTGCCGCTTTTCCCTTTATGTTCATCCCGTCCGGAAATTCTTCGATCTCTGCGCCGAATTTCCTCAGTTCGGCGGCCATCGCCTTAATCCTGTCGGATTCCTTCACCCTGAGTTCCTCGGCACCCTTGACGGAGGTGACGCCCTCCGCCTGCGTCGCGGCCACGCACAGTATCGGAAACTCATCGATGAGGAGGGGTATTTCATCGCCCCCGACGGTCACGGCCTTCAACGGATTCCCGCCCCTGCAAGAAATATCCGCCACCGGTTCTCCGGAAACCTCGCGGAGGTTCCCGACGGTGATTTCAGCGCCCATCCGCTTCAACACGCCCAGAAGACCGGTCCTGGTGGGGTTGATCCCGGTATTCCTTATCTCGATTTCGGAGCCGTCCGCGAGAAGCGCCGCCACGAGAAAAAAGGCCGCGGAGGAAAAGTCCCCCGGCACGACGGTATCGCGGCCGTGCAATTCAGCGCCGCCCTTCACGGTCACCGTGCGTGCCTGCACGCCGACAACTGCCCCGAAGGAGGGCAGCATCCTCTCTGTATGGTCCCTCGACTGGTGGGGCTCGCTGACCGAGGTCTCTCCCTCGGCATACAGGCCCGCAAGAAGCACCGCGGACTTCACCTGTGCGCTCGCAACGGGGAGCGCGTAGCGCATCGCCCTCAACGTTCCGCCCCTGATTGCGAGAGGAGGGTACCGGTCATTGTCCCTTCCCCGGATCTCGGCGCCCATCTGCCTGAGCGGGCCGACGACCCTCTGCATCGGTCTTCTACGCAGCGAATCGTCTCCGCTCAGCACGGAAAAGAACGCATTTCCCGACAACACACCGGAGAGAAGCCTCATCGTCGTTCCCGAGTTGCGGCAATCGATGACCCCGTCCGGTTCCCGCAGACCGTAAATGCCTTTGCCCCGGATGAGGAGTCCGCCGCCTTGTTCCTCGATCTCGACCCCGAGGGACCTGAAGGCGGAAACCGTGCTCAGAGTGTCCTCGGCCCTCAGAAAGTTCCTGACGGAACTCCTGCCTTCGGCAAGAGAGGAAAATATGACCGCCCTGTGGGATATGGACTTGTCCGGGGGCGGTACACATTCGCCCCTGACCGATCCCCCGCCCCTCAATTCAATCCTGTCCAAGCCCGTCCCTCAGGGACTTTGCCCTTCTGAATTCGCCCTCGAGCGCCTCTGCGTCCGCCCTCGCCAAATACTCCCTGATTCTTTCGAGTCTTTGTATGAATGTGTCAACAAAAGCTGCGAGGTTGTCGCTGTTCAATATGCAGATGTCACGCCACAATTCAGGGGAACTCGAGGCGATCCTCGTCAGGTCCCTGAACCCTTTGCCGCAGTATCCGAGATACGACCCGTCGATCTCATCGGCGCTGTTCATGAGTTCATACGCGACGATGTGGGGAAGATGACTTACCGCGCCGAAGACCCTGTCGTGTTCATACGGGTCCATCGTCACCACGTCCGCGCCGAAGGAGCGCCAAAGGGACACGAGACTCTCCAGTGCCGCCCCGTCTGTCTTGTCCGTGGGGGTAATGATGCATTTCTGGGCTTCGAAGAGATCCGGATCCGCAGTCTCGATCCCTGATTTCTCGCTCCCTGCTATCGGATGGGCCCCCACGAAGAACGCCTCCCGGGACAGGATGTCTTCCATCTCACGGACGAGTCCGCCTTTGACGCTTCCCACGTCCGTCACTACGGCGCCTTTCTTCAAAGAACCCGCTACCCTCTTTGCGGTCTCCCTGAAGGCGCCGGGATTGAGAGAGAAGACCACAAGGTCAGCGCCTGAAGCCACTCTTGCAGGGTCGATGTCATACGAATCAATGATCCCCCTTTCCCTCGCCCGGAGGAGGTTTGCCTCCTTCCTTCCGAAGCCCGCCACATGGCCGCAAAGCCCGCGCTTCTTCATCGCAAGGGCAAAGGATGCGCCTATCAGCCCGACACCGAGAACTGCCGTCTTCCCGAAAGACATCGCCGCTATATCTCCCTTCCCACTGCCGCGGCTATCGGTTTCAACTCCTCCATCAATTTTGCGAAGGCCTCAGTCTTCAGCGACTGTTCTCCGTCGGACATCGCCTCCTCAGGATTGGTGTGCACTTCGAGCAGCAGGCCGTCGGCGCCTGCCGCCACCGCAGCCTTTGCCATAGGAGCAACGAGGTCCCATTTCCCGACGCCGTGGCTCGGATCGACAACCACGGGGAGATGGGTAAGCTGCTTCAAAAGGGGAACGGCGCTGAGGTCGAGGGTATTCCTCGTCGCCGTCTCGAAGGTCCTTATACCTCGTTCGCAGAGGATAACCTCATGATTGCCACGCGACATGATGTACTCCGCAGACATGAGCCATTCCTTGATCGTGGCGCACAGTCCCCTTTTCAGCAGAACAGGCTTCCGGACGGAGCCCACTTCCAGAAGGAGCCTGAAGTTTTGCATGTTCCTCGCCCCGATCTGGATTATGTCCGCATATTTCACCATCACCTCCAGGTCCCTCGGGTCCATCAGTTCGGTGACGACCGGAAGTCCTGTCTTCTCTCTCGCCTCCGCCAGGTACCTGAGCCCTTCTTCTCCGAGGCCCTGGAAGGAATAGGGAGAGGTCCGCGGCTTGAACGCCCCGCCCCTCACGAATGAAGCGCCTGCCTCCTTCACCTTCTCGGCGATGTTCATGATCAGGGTTCTGTTTTCGACGGCGCAGGGGCCTGCGATAACGGCTATCTTCTTGCCCCCGATGACCCTGCCCCGTACATTGATAAGTGTCGTCTGCCGGAACTCCCGGCTTGCGAGTTTGTACGGTTTGATGATCCTCATCACGCTTTCGACGCCGGTCATCACCCGTATGGCATCTTCCTCTTCCTCGGTGACCTTCGAGGTGTCTCCTATGACCCCGACTATCGTCCTTTCGGTTCCCTTCGACACATGCGCCTTCAGCCCCTTCGATTCGAGCTTCTTCAGCAAGTGCTTGAGGGCCTCATCCGTGGCCTCCGGTCTCAATACGATAATGTCCATCTATTCCTCCCTTTTTTATGGCTGAATAATCGAACCGGCAAGTCTCTGACGAAATGCCGCTCTCCGCTGCTTCCGGTACTACGGCGCATCACAACCGTGCGACTCAAGAAAGTACGACGCGGTTACCCAAGGACCGTTTCGAGCGCCGCGACGAACCGGGCATTTTCTTCGGGCAAACCGATCGTGACCCTCAGTGCCCCGGGGCCCATCGGCCTTACGATCACCCCTTGCTTAAGGAGCCCCTCGTAGAGAGGACCGGAATCGTCCACAGGGAGGTAAATAAAATTCGCCTCAGTCGGCACATATTGGAGTCCGAGACGGTCCAGTTCGCCGCAGATGTAACGTTTTCCGGTTTCGTTCGTCTCCCTCGATTTTGCGATATGCGCATGGTCGCCAAGGGCGCTTTGCGCCGCCATCTGGCCGATCGAGTTCGTATTGAAGGGCGGTCGCAGCTTGTTCATTTCGGTAATGATCCCGCTCTTTGCAATGCCGTAGCCGACCCGGAGCCCCGCCAGTCCGAAGATCTTCGAAAACGTCCTGAGGATCAGAACGTCTTTGCCCGCTCTGAACCATTTCATGCTGTCCGCATACTCCGGATCGCAGACGTATTCGTAGTATGCCTCATCCGCCACCACGAGCACCCCCTCGGGCAGCTCCTCCATAAAGCGGTCGAATTCATCCTTTCTGTTTATCGTCCCCGTAGGATTGTTGGGGTTTGCGATGAACACGATCCTGGTGTTCGGCGTGACGGCCCGCTGCATAGCCTCGAGGTCGTGGGTGTGCTTTTTGAGCGGTATTTCGATTGCGGCGCATCCCATCGACCGCACGGCCATTGCGTACACCACGAAGGACGGGGTCGCCATCACGGCCTCCTCCCCGGGTCGCATATAGGTCCGCGCGGCGATATCGAGAAGCTCGTTCGAACCGTTCCCCAGTATGATATTCTCCGGCTCTACCGCAAGCCCTGCCGCGAGGGCTCCCTTCAGATAGTAGCCCCCGCCGTCGGGATAGCGGTTGAGGTCCTTCGTCGCCTTTTGAATCGCCTCCAGGGCGCGCGGAGAAGGGCCGAGAGGGTTCTCGTTCGACGCCAACTTCACCGAGTCCTTTATGCCGAGCTCGCGCTCGAGCTCTTCTACAGGTTTCCCCGGGACATACGGTCTTATGGAAGACACATATTCAGGAGGTCTAATCATTCATCTCACCCACCGGATACGAACCGAGGACCTTCAGGTACAGGCACCCCTCTTTCACCTCCTCGATCGACGCCTTCACCTTCCTGTCGTCCTGATGTCCCTGCATGTCCACGAAGAATATATACTCCCAGGCTTTCCGCTTCGACGGCCTCGACTCGATTTTCGTGAGATTGATCCTGGCCTTCTTGAACGGCTCGAGGGAGACGAACGAAA